>NZ_JBSXNI010000042.1:0-181604 GCF_056857555.1 Acinetobacter sp. L-24
TGGGGACGTGGCGAAATTGGTAGACGCACTGGATTTAGGTTCCAGCGCCGCGAGGTGTGAGAGTTCGAGTCTCTCCGTCCCCACCAATCTATATTTGGGCAACTGGATATTGGGTGGAAGTAGAGGATTGGTGTAATGGTAGCATGACGGTCTCCAAAACCGTTCGTCAAGGTTCGAATCCTTGATCCTCTGCCAAAGTTTGAAAGAAATCCAACGTTAAGTTGGTACCCTGATGGGGACGTGGCGAAATTGGTAGACGCACTGGATTTAGGTTCCAGCGCCGCGAGGTGTGAGAGTTCGAGTCTCTCCGTCCCCACCATCATATTAAAGCAAGGCAGATGCCTTGCTTTTTTATTGCCTAAAATTTACTGAACAAAGAAAAGCCCATCGAAATGGGCTGAATAACTGGAGAATAGCGCTGTTAAATCAGTGGAAAGATTAATTTATTTTTCTGTTCTTAAAGAAGCAATCAGGCTTTTAAATGATCTTCAAATTCCTCGCCTAGTTGTAGTGCCAAGGCATTACCTGCCAGATCACAGGTCACCAGGCCATATTCTTTCTTGAAACTGAAACTGAAACCACGATCATCCGCCAGGGTGCGTACCGAATATCCCAATTTTTCTAACCATAGTCGAAATGCAATCAAATTTTTCGCTTTAACCACTTTTTTCACGAGATCACTCCTTCATCATTGTTAAATCTTAAATAAGGGTGAAAAATTATCTTTTAAAGGGCAAATGCCTTTATTTAAATTAATTTAAATGAATTTGCGTATATAGTGAACATCGGTTGATTAAGAAAAAATCAATTTAAACGTTAAGTAAATGATTTTTATCATATTGAATAGGTTGTAACTAAATATTAAGTTTTTATAAGCTATAAATTTGGATAATTAATTTTCTAATTCAATAGCTTATTAGCGAAACAGGTTATTTTCTAATTTTATCAACCGTATGAAATAGAAAATTTCAGATCTACAATGAGAAAATTAAAATCTAATCGATTTATTTATTAAAAGAAAACTGGCTGCTGGTTTTCTGACCTTAAGCTCGATTTGCATGCTTTATACTGTTCGAAATGTAATTCTCAAACTGAATACCCGCACCATGACTGAATTAACCATTGAAGACTATGTGAATCAGCAAATTGAATTAATGCAGCAGCAGGGACTTGATCCGGTTGCTGTGATGTTGGGACATGAAGACTGGTTGAGCTTTAGTATTCAGTCGAAAGTGGCCTATACGCCTTTCGGCAGTGCCCGTCGTTATCAGCCTGCTTTAGGTGGCTTGCTACTGGTACGTATTGATGAAATGCAGGCGGTGCGTGTCGTGACTCAAGGTGAACTGGATACTTATGCACAAAGTAACCAGATTCTTTAACATTGCTTCATGCGATACATACGTTGTCAGTTTTAGTGAATAGAATCCAAGAAACTAGTTACTGCTATCCTACATATCATCATTCGGGATCGACATGGCCAATGTCACTTTTAAAGTTGAACGACAGAACTAATGTCATGCTCTGAAAGCAGACATTTTATTTCTATTTTGGTTTACAGTTTAATTTTGAATAATGCCCATTATATTAAATGGGTGCAAATGAGAGAGGGTATCTAAATCTCACTTGTTAAAAATAGACAGTATAGACAGTGAATCGTTCATGAAGTACATGGTTAAATATCCCAATATTACAAGCCATATCAGGATAATAATTCCTGCTCCCCAACGGTTTATAGGCCTTTCAACTAAGGTTTCTGCAAGAATTCTACAATCATCTATAATGTTTTGTGGGGTAAGCTTGATAACTAATAAAATACCTAAAGGTACAACAATAATATCGTCTAAATACCCAAGTACGGGAATAAAATCTGGAATTAAATCAATTGGTGAGAAGGCATAGGCAGCAATAATTAAAGCTAAAAACTTTATAGAATTGGGCGTTCGCTTGTCTTTTGCAATAAGCCAAACAACCAAGATATCTTTTTTAATTGATTTAGCCCATTGTTTGATTCTTTGATACATAGCAAATATTAAAAGAACTATAGAGATTTAATCATAAGAGAGTTTTCTTAAAACAATATAGATTTTTATTATCCTATTACGATTTTCTAGAATTAACATAATACACGTTATCCGAAATTCTATTTTTTATTATATATAAATCATATCTTTATAGTTTTTTAAAAGCCCAATTCAAGTAAATTGGGCTTTTTAAATAATTTATTAGGTTCCATGTTGATTATTTAAGCAATATTCCGTGAATTTATTTAATTTTAATAAACATTATCCTATTTTTTGTGAGTCATTATTTCATATGTTAGAACTGAAATTGGTTCCTAAAAAATAGGGGACGTGGTTGATTATAAGAAAGGAAAAATGGCACAGAAAGACATTTTTTAGATGGAGGTTCAACTTACTCCGACTTGTGTAAAAGTTGTACGTGCCTTTCAATGACATTCTATGCATCGCAAATGAAAAAAAAGTGAGTCGGCTGAAGATTGATCTTCAGCTTTGAATCCCGTTTAAAACTGATCTTTGAGAGTTCTTAAGCGCTGGAATTCTTCCACGCTTTCTGCACGCAGAAAAGGATTAGTTTGCAATTCATCTTCAATACTGCTTGGTAGCGTGCACTGGCCTAGCATACGTAAACGCTCAATATGTTCGAAACGTTCCAGAATTTCAGGATTATCTGGTTCGACGTGTTTGGCAAACTGTGCATTCGACAAGGTGTATTCATGAGTGCAATACACCTGCGTGCGCGGCGGCAAGGCAGCCAGACGTGACAGTGAATGATACATCTGTGAATAAGTACCCTCAAAAACCCGGCCACAGCCCATGGCAAATAAAGTATCGCCGCAGAACAGCACATCAATTGCATCAATAAAATAAACAATATGGCCTAATGTATGTCCCGGCACAGCAATTACCTGGATATCTATCCCATGAAAATTAAACTGTTCTTCATGCTCAAGCGGATGGGTGATAAACGGAATTTTGCTCAGTTCTGCCCGTGGGCCATACACAGGCAGATTTTTTCCTTGGATTAACCCCGGCACACCACCAATATGGTCTTTATGCCAGTGCGTCAGCCAGATTTGACTTACAGTTAAACCGTGTTCGGCACAATAGTTTTGCACCAATTCTGCTTCAGTTGGGTCAATCACGGCCACCTGATGTGACACGGTATGTTCAAGCAACCAGATATAATTTTGCAGTGAATTCTGGACATCAATACAGTGAATTTTAAAAGGCATCATAGCGCATCAGACCAAATGAAGATTAAAGATAAAGTAGCATAATTTCGGATGCTCTGGGGCTTGTCGATATCATCTGATTATCCTCGATTATTTTCATTTATCCCAAATTTGAAAAATTTATGATGCTGGATCATCAATGCTCACCGCATTGCCAATGGTATAAAAATGCCCGCCGGCTACATGATGAATACTTTTCCATTCTTCATCCACCTCATGATAATGCCAGTGGCCGTCGCGGAAGACCCGATTATCGGCATATGCTGCAATCACCTTGCCTATAAACAGGTCATGCATTTGCTGGTTATGCGGCTCAGGAATCAGCTCGCAAAGTATCCAGGCCGCACAACCTTGTACTACAGGAATATCAGAACCAGAAAAATGAAATAGTTCTATTCCGGATTGTGCCAGTTTGTCCGGCACATCATGCAAGCTTTGCGTACCCAGACGATAGACCATATTCAGTTGTTTCAGTGTCGGAATTTGCAGCGCGAAATAACCTGAATTTTCAATAATATTTCGGGTTTTGGTACTTTTATCCAGAACCACAGTCACTTTGGCGGGGCTGAATTCCAGTGCGCATGCCCAGGCTGCTGCCATAACATCTGTATCCTGTTGATCTTGAGCAGACACCAGTACAGTAGGGCCATGGGTAATCAGACGATAAGCTTTTTCTAAAAGAACACTTTGAATATGGGAGTGTGTCATGCAGCACCATTTGCTCTATTTATTTAATAGGCTAGATTAATGAGATCATTAACATATTCAAGTTCATTCTTGCAAAAAAGCTTTTAAACTAGAGATCGTTATATTCAGGAATTCAAAAAATGAAAATGTACCAGGTCGATGCGTTTACCACGGAACTGTTTAAAGGCAATCCCGCAGCCGTGATTGTGCTGGATGAATGGCTCGAAGATGGTCTGATGCAAAATATCGCCTTGGAAAATAATCTGTCTGAAACGGCTTTTGTTAAAGTCATCGATAGCGATAATTATGCCATTCGATGGTTTACGCCAACCAAGGAAGTGGATTTTTGTGGTCATGCGACACTGGCCAGTAGCTTTGTATTATTCAATCAGTTTGATACAGGGAAAACGATTCATTTTCATGTGAAAGATTTTGGCATCTTTGTGGTCCGGCAGGATGCGGATGGCAAGATCAGAATGAACTTTCCAATCCGTCGTGCAGAGCCTGTTGTTGAATATCCTGAGGCCTTAAGACAGGCCTTAAATAAACCATTTAAACAGGTTTATCTGAACGCGCAGGGCTATATTATTGAATATGAATCGGTACAAGATGTGCTGGATGAAACCCCCGATTTTGAACTGCTTAAACAGTTGAATGGCAAGCGTACAGCAATTACTGCTCAAAATACCTTTCTAGATGTCGCAATCACCACACAAGATACGCAATATGACTGTATTTCACGTTATTTTGCACCGAGTAATGGAATCAATGAAGATCCGGTAACAGGTTCAATTCACACCGGAATTGCACCGCTGTGGGCCGAAAAACTGGGTAAAAATGAACTGGTCGCCTATCAGGCATCAGCACGTGGTGGTGTACTGTATTGTGCCTTGCAAGATCAGGACCGAATTGAAATTTCCGGTTACGGCAAGCTATATATGCAGGCTGAAATTTATCTTTAATTTTCATAATTACATAGATCTACATGTCGTCAGGTGAGGCGACATGTTATTTTGATGGTTCGGCTTGGAATAGATTATTCAGAAAAAGAATCATTCTCTAAGATGGGCGCGAATAAAAATTTATATTTATAATTTGGATGAAGAATGTTGCTACGTTATAAAAATTTAAGTCTGGCTATTATATTGTCTGGCTGTAGTGTACTAAGTTTTGCACAGCCTGTTTTGGTGAAAACGGAACAGAATATTGAAGAATACCGACTGGATAATGGACTGCGCATTATTCTAGCACCGAATGATAAAGAAAATAAGATTTTTATGAATACGGTCTATCTGACCGGTTCCCTGAACGATCCTCAAGGTAAGGGCGGGCTGGCCCATCTGCTGGAACATTTGGCCTTTAAAGGTACAGAAAATGTCAAAGGGGATGAGTTCCAGCGCCGACTGGATCAATACACCTTAATGACCAATGCCAGTACCGACTATTACTCGACCAAATATACCAATGTGATCCGTCCTGAAAAAACAGCATTAAGTGAAGTCATTTTTCTGGAAGCCGAACGCATGGACAAGCTGGTGCTTCAGGAAAAATATGTACCGACTGAAATTGATATTGTAAAACGCGAGCGTGAAATCCGGCTGGACCAGCCATTTTCGGTATTGATCGATCAGGTATTTAAATCGGCCTATGGTAATCAGTATTTAGGCCGTTTGCCCATTGGTGACCTGAATGAACTGCAATCCATTAATATGCAGGAATTAAACCGTTTTTACCGTAATTGGTATGCACCGAATAATGCCTTTATGGTCATTTCAGGCAAGTTTGACAAGGCCGAGGTGTTAAAACAGCTGGATACACATTTCAGTCCGATTCAGTCCAGAAGTGTACCAGTGCAAGTGAAAGTCCCAGCGCTTAAACCGGAACAGATTAAACAGCGTGAATTTACCGTGCGAAAAGGCAGTGATCTGGCCAAGTTTAATCTTTATTTAAATCAATCAGAAGAAAACATTAAAACGGCTTTGGCTGTTTCACCAACGTTATACACCTTGCAGCCGAGCGGACATCTGTATCAGAGTATGGTGGAAACTGGAAAGTCGACTGCTGTGCAAGCCAGCACCTGGCTTGATAAAGACTTTAATCTGGTGTTTATGGGGGCAATCTATGCACCGAATCATCAGGCACAGGCCATAGAACAGGGGCTGATTCAAGGCGTAGAGCAGAGTCAGCCATTTACCGAGGCAGAATTAAACCGGGCTAAAAATCTGACCCGGAATCAGGCCGACAATATTAAAAATAGTGCGACTGCTTTGGGTTCGCGTTTAAGTGATTATGCTGTGGCTTATTCGGGTGACTGGAGCCAGTATTTTAAAGATCTGAATGCGATTCAAAACTTGAATGTCAATCAGGTCAATCAGGTCTATAAGAATTTTTTAAAACCTGAATATCGTATTTCTGGCAATATTTTACCTACCCCGGAAGATCAGAAAAAAGCGCAGGAACTGGCACAAACAGAAGCACCGGCAAAAACTCTGGCTCAGCAGGCTGAAGCAGAAGAGCCACTGAAAGATGTCAGTGTTTATCAGGCTGAAGTGAATCAATATGTACAGGAATCCAAACAGTATCTGTATAGCAAAGATCAGCAGATTCAGCGTGGTAAGTTGAGAAATGGCATTAAATACGCGCTGTTTCCGACGAATACCCGTGATGACAAGGTCTATGCCACAATTTCACTGGATTTTGGTACCGCACAAAGCCTGATGAATAAAGGCGAGATTCTGGACCTGACGGCTTATTTAATGTTGCGCTCATCGAAAACCCAAAGCTTGCAGCAGATTGCCGATAAAATTATTGAAGTAGGTGGTTCGGCGACTGCCGGTGCATCCGGTAATGGCCTCACCTTGCAGATCAGCGCCAAAAAAGAAAAGTTTGGAGAGTTTTTCCAGTATGTTGTTGATGTGCTGAAAACGCCGGCATTTGAGCAAAGCCAGTTTGACTTGATCAAGGGGCAGACTTTATCCAGTCTGGATCGTCCTTATACTGAACCAGATACCGTGTCGAGCTTGACGATGGCGCGAACTCTCGAGATCTATCAGCCTGGCGATCTGCGTTTCCATTTCGAGCCTGAACTGGCCAAAAAACAGTATCAGAAAGCGACTCGCGAACAGGTTGTGGCACTGTATCAGCAGTTTTTAAAAACCCAACATGCGCAAATCGCGGTTACGGGCGAATTTAATCCGAAATCGATGCAAAAAACCCTGAAAAATAGTTTCTCAGACTGGAAAGCGGCACAGCCTTATGAGCGTCTGAAATCGGAATATCGAAGCTACCCAGCCCAGAAAATTCATGCGTTGTCCGAGCAGCGTGAATTCGGGAGTTATCAGGCATTCATGAGCATGCCGGTCGGCGCAGATCATGCCGATGTACCTGCATTACAGGTCTTTCGTTATATTCTGGGTGATTCACAGTTATCGTCACGACTGGCACAAGAGCTACGCGAGAAAAATGCACTAGTCTATGGTTTTAGTGCAGATGTGCAACTCGATGAATGGGCAGATGTGGGCGCCATGATGATTAGTGCCAATTATACGGCTGGAAAATCCGCACAGGTTTCTCAGGCAGTGCATAAGGTACTCAATGAACTGCTGACACGTGGCGTGACTGAACAGGAAGTCGAAGCGGCAAAAGCCAGTATCTTGAAACAGCGTTTAACTGCACTCGAAGATGATCGCCGTATTCACACTATGTTGATTCCACAGCTGGAAAAAGAGCGTAATCTGGTTTACCGGGAAAAACGTGATCAGGCGATTGCTCAACTGAGCAAAGCCGATATTGATACCATGATTAAAAAATACATCAAGCCGGATCAGCTGGTTGAAGTGATGGCTGATCAGTACGGTAAGCAAGTTAAAACATCGTAGTGTTGATAAAAAATCCCCTCAAGTGAGGGGATTTTTGATTTTAGTTTTATGCTCTAGGTTGCTCTATGGCTAAAAATAATCCCTCCGATTATGCCCACAAGGATAGATAGGGGCAGACTCCAAACAGATACAATAAGAAGAAAAATCAATATTCCACAGCCAATCAAAGCTGAAACGAAAGCAATATCTCGATCAAAAGAATGATGGATCACCATTTGATAATAATAAGACGTTATCCAGCTTGAAATAATAGTGAGTAAAATACATAGTCCTTTGCCTGAAGGCGTATTTAGACTGGAATCTGTTATCCAACTTAGCATGTCCTCATCTACTCAAAGTCGATAAAAACGTTTAGCATTTTCATAAAAAATCGACTTTAAGGCATTTTCATTGTAGTCCTGCACAATATCGCTAAAGGCATCAATAATGTTGGTGAGTGAGCTACTGACACTGTCCACTGGAAAGTTGGATGCAAACATCACGCGCCCAGAACCAAAACAGTCTAAAGTATGCTGGATCACGGGTGCGGCACGTTCCACTAATTCCTGTTTACTTGCCAGCCGTTTCTGCGTGTGAAAATCATGTCCCAAGACTGGCATAAACAGACCAGATATTTTGGTCGATACATTTTTGCATTCGGCCAGTTTTGCCAACTGATCTTTCCAGTCTGCAAATATCTGGGTGCGATCTTGTTCGGTCTTGCCTGTAGCTTTGCCCACTTTGCCAAATAAACCTGCGGGCGTACCCAGATGATCCAGCACAATAGGGGTGTTTGGAAAGGCTTTGGCCAGCGCAGTAACATCCGCAATCTGGGTAGAGTACACCCAGGCATCAAAGCTTAAATCTTGCCTGGCCAGTTCTTCAAAGCCCTTCAGTAAATCTGTGTTGCGATAGAGATGCGGTTCATCGGTCCAGGCATGAATCCCTTTATCTGGATGTACTGCAGCCATTTTACGGATGCCCCGAAACTTGGGAGAAGCTTCGCGATGCAATTGAATCAACTGTTTAAAATTTTTCTGCCGCGGATCCGCCGTAGCGACAATTCCACCCAATTGGATAGTGTGCTGATCAAAAGGAAGCCCAGCGATAAAACGGGTTTCATTTACCACACCCGTACCTTTATGGTCATGCCAGCTGGCTTCAACATGCACAATCTGCTCTATTTCATAATGTCCTGCATCTTTCTTGTAATTTGCAGGCAGATAAGGTGAGGTCAGGTGCTGGGTCAATCCAATCGTCTCAATCACATCTTTGGGTTTTAACAGCCGAACCATTTTATCCAGCAGCCTGGGATGTTTGCCAAACAGCTTTACCGCGAGCGCTGCCGCATGTGGGGTATTATACGGATCCCATTGGTGAATATGCGGGTCAATGATCGGGAAGGGAAGTTGCTGCATGCTATGCCTTGTTTTAGTTTATTTATTATTCAACTTATATAGTGCTTAAATCACTTTAAAGTCAATATGATAAATGACGGCAAATAAAAAAAGCCCCGTAGGGCTTTTCATTTTTAATCAATGATCGTGCTTGTGATCATGGTTATGCTTGTTGGCATGAAACTCTTCATTGTGACGGAAACGCAAATAGTTTTCGAACTGTTCACAGTATTCATCATAGTTATCTTCCAGCATCATTTGAAATTGCTGCAAGATATAAGACATGACCTGATCTTTGGCATCACGCATCTCGTTGCCATCTTTAAAATTATTTGCTGCCACCCAGGTATTGAAACGGGCAGTACCAAATAACATCGCTGCACTGACTTGACCGCGCTTATCGCTTGGTTTTTCCTGTGAGCCTTTTTCTACGCGACAAAACTCGTTGGCTTGTTGAATAAATTCATCAGCACGTTCAAAGAATGCCGCATTTAACGCTTCTTCTTCGGTTACATCGGTTGCTTCAATCTTTTGAACCATGAATTTGTTCCTAACACTAAAATCTCAATCGTTAATTATAGGCAAAGCCTTGCAGAAACTAAACCTTTGCCTTAATCTAAAAAATAGCCTAAGCATATAAAAGTGAATGCCATGCAGGATGCGATTGCAGTACAAAGCCTAAAAAGTGATATTGCCTTATTGCGCCAGAATATTTGGCCACCAGCAAATCTAGCCAATGTTGAAGGCTTGCCGATTTATTATGGCAGCCAGTCACAGGTAGATGAATACTATAGCCAGTGGCTCGGGCTGAATGAAAGGGCACAGGATCTGTTTCAGCCTTTTATGGAAGATGAAATCTTGGATGCGATCCATCTGCCGAGTCATTTAAACTTGCCGCTGTTTTATTTTCATGTTGACCGGATTCGCATTAATAAAACCCGCGCCAAGGAATCCAAAACTTTTCGTGGGGTCGCCAGCCTGATCGAAAAATGCGGCCAGTTCGAACCCGAGCAGATTGCAGCCATGCGGCAGTGGCTTGATAGTGACGATACTGCAGCTTTGGTGGCACACCGTGAATTTGTGGATTTACGCACTTATGTGTTTCAGCATGGCCAGAGCGAATATACGCGCACCCGTTTTTATGTGAATGGGATTGTGCTGAGTGTTGAGCCACATTTTGAACTGGTCGATGCACGCGATAAGCCACGCAAGCAACGCAGCGACAGTTATAACGATCCTCTGGCAGACAATAATATCTGGAAAGTATTCGGCAAATATCGCTAGCACAGTTTGACCAAGCCCGGTCTTACCAGAAGGGCTTGGTATTTTCTGCAAACTGCTGTAAACGCTCTGCTGCTTCGTTCGAAAAACGCTGCTGTTCCGCACTTATCCAGCCTAGCACAAACCAGGCCTTGGCCTGTTGTTTGACATAAGGTCTAAATAATTCGTCTGCAACAAATAGGTCGTTATAATGCCCGAGACTTTCCTGCAAGGGTTTTAAGGCTTTTAGATAGGCTTTAACCTCTTTTTCAGGAAACAGGCTTTGCAAGAATTCTACGTTATAGCGTAAGCGTTTGACCCGTTTGCGTGTCCGATGCCGGGATTCAATATCCAGTTCTTGATAGTTCTCGGCATCCTGACAGATTTGCTGGTGCAGCTTGCTCAGGCCTTTACACAAAATCTTATGTGAAGACTTGGCTTTGTTATCCGTTTTTTCTTGGCTAAAGCTGAACAGTTGCAGCATTAGTTCTACGGTAGCAGGACTTCTGAACAGCACACTGATATCTGGCTGTTTTTGTCGGTGTGGGGGTAATTTCAGTAAGGGGGAACCTGCTTTTTCCAGTTGTGGAATCAGGCTTTCTGCCAGGGCATCGCGATCTCGGGTAGAACCCAGTTGCTGAAAAATATCCCGCAGCTGTTCCGGCCATTCTGGCTGTACATGTTCAGTCACGGACTGGAAAATTTTAAAAGCACTGCGCAAACGCCGAATCGCAACACGTGCCTGATGCACATGATCACTATTATAATTTTCGGCAGCAATCGCCGTCGCATTTGGGAAAAGATGAGCCAGACAGTTGGCGACAATTTTTTGTAAAATCGTACTGATCTGATCTTTCTGTTCAAGCACTAAGGGAAGCTGATGCTGAACTGGCAGACTCTCTTCATCATGTAATAAGGCATAACCGCGTTCCGATTTGCTCCGTGTATCCAGCCACAAAGCATAACGCTGAACCCAGGGCTGAATGAAATCAATCAATTCACTCAGCTGGCCGGATTTAAGCTCAAATTCGACTTCATAAATATCGATGGCTTGATCATTGTGTCGAATTTCTCCGACATCAAAGGCAATTTCAATCTGGCTGTCCAGATGACTTTCTGTGAGGACATACCGTACGACATCTGTTTCAAATTGCAGGATGAGTGGTGTCTCCAGATCACCGAGCGCCTGTTTCAGGATTTTTTTGGCCGGTTTATGTTTGCGATATAACTGAAAATCACAATGTTCCGGAGGACTTTTTAATTCATGCTCAAGTTCAAAACGTTCAAATTGTTGTTCAGTCGCTGCTTTCAGGGTTTGAATCCATTGCTGGTCTTCCAGACGTTGCCGCAGGGCAATCTGATGTTGTTGTAATTGTTGCGCTTCAGTATCAAAGTAGCGTGCACACAGACGATGCCGAGTCGGCTGAAGTTTCTGAATGTCCTGTTCAAATTGCACACGAGACTGTGGCGGAATCTGGAATTTGAGTTCTATTTCTGCCATCGGGTCATTCCTCCGCGATGTGGGTTTTATAGATTAATATAGCCCAAAGATCGGCAGGGGTGTGATGTGCTTCTGCAACAAAAAAGCACGCCAGAGAAGGCGTGCTTTGAGTTTTTCTTGTGATATTTATTTCAATATGTTTATTTCAGGAATTTACGACTGACCAAGAACTGTTCGGTCGCTTCAAGCAGTTTCTGCGCATAGACTTCCTGCTTGGCGGTCAGCCAGCCCAGCACAAACCAGTCACTTGCTTCCAGCTCGGTCTGCTGAATATAAACTGCAGAAGAGGCCAAAGTTTGATATTCACTGGCTGCCAGTTGAGCATCGTTCAGCGCTTTGCTGTATTTCTGCAAATTTTTGACATCATAGATCGTGGTTAAAATCGGAAAGCTGAATTTGAGCTCCTGAATCCGGCCCGACAATTGATCCAGACTTTCAAAATCAGTGATATCGGTCTGGTTCATTTGTTCCTGCAAAGCTTTATATTGCTGTTGCAAGGTAGTTTGAGCAGCAGTTTTCAAGTCCAGCGAGGCATGCTCATTTTCATTCAAACTGAACATCAGTAATTCCAGATAATGATGCACATTCTGGGTAGATTTGACCAGATTACCGAGTTTCTCCTGCGCATACAGAATATCTTTGCTCAGGTTTTCTGCCGTGGTGGGATTTTGCAGGAAGCCGGCCAAGCTGTTTTGCATATGCTGTAAATGTTGCAAATGTTCAAATTGCTGCTTAAAGGCCGCCAGTTGATGTGCCCATTTGTCCGAAAGCTGTGGATGCCAGTCTTTGAAGAGCAGCAAGGTCAGATATAAGTGATCCAGTGCCAGTCGTGCCTGATCAATATGTTCCTGCTCTGCAACCTGAGCTGCAATCGCCGCGATATTCGGCAATAAATGCTGCATCTGCTGTGCAATCAGACTGTACATGGTTTTACTGGCGCTGTCTTTTTTGCTGATCTGAAATTCTTTGCTAAGGGTCGCAGGACTGACGCGCTGTGAAGTGGCCAATAGATTGCCTATTTCAGCCTTGCCGCGTACATCGAGCCAGAGCTGGTATTTCTTGACCCATTCAAAACTAAACGCCAGTAGATGTTGAATTGAACCATTTTTAAGCTCGAACTCGACTTCATGTACTTCTTGCTCGGCATCATGTGTGCGGATATGCCCAATATCCAGGCTGACTTCGATCTGGGTATCTTCATAGTCAATCACTCTTAACGTACGGGCAATATCGGTTTCAAACTGGAGTTGGAGCTGGTCGAACTGATTGCCGAGCGCATTGCTGAGAATTGCCCCGGCTTCTGGAAATTTTTTATAAATATCTAAATCCAGTTCAGGAGATGCGGTTAATTTCCCTAGATCATGATTATGTTCAAAGCGTTCGATATGGCTTTTTCCGGCCGCTTTTAGCGTTTGCACCCAACGTGTACCTTCCAGACGCTGACGCAGTGCCACCCCATGCCGGGCCAGTTGGCGGTCGGTAGTATCATAATATTTGGCTTGAAGCTGGATCTGTTGAGACTTTTTCGGATCAAGTGCCTTGAGCAGCGCAGTGCGTCGTGCCACAGGAATTTGGAACTTGAGTTCAACTTCAACCATGATGATCATCCTATCTGTTCAGTGCAATTAAGTACTGAATCTTCACTTGAATAAGGTTTTAAAATGAGGCGGACAGCAGCCGCAATTATATTTTTAGATTTGTGCGCAGCAGATTGTAACCAAAATAAAAATGCATGTAAGACTTGACTGAGCATAAAAAGCTTAAACAGAAGTTTGAAACTTAGATTTCATCGGTTCATTTTAGGCTAAAACGATCGGATTCAGGCCTTCACGGGGATGTGCAAGATGCATTGAAGCGCGCATCAAAAGGCTGTTATTTGGCTAAAATATACGCTAAGGTAAAACAAAAAACGTCAGGATGATGACAGATGAATGTACAAGTACAACCAGAAAGTAAGAATGAGGTGATGGTTCAGCCCCAGATGCCGATTAAGAACTATCATGAATTTTATCGCTTCTATTTGACTGAGCATCGGCATATTATTAGCCGCCGTCTGCACGTGGCCGGCAGTAGCATCGGTTTATACTGTTTTGCCAAAGCCATTCGTCAAGGCAAGCCGCGATATTTTGCATATGGTTTACTCTCGGGCTATGCCTGTGCCTGGGTCGGTCATTTTATCTTTGAGCGCAATAAACCAGCCAGCTTCAAACAGCCTGTATATAGCTTTATCTCGGACTGGCGCATGTTTGCCGATGTCCTGCGTGGTAATATCAGTCTGATCGACCTTAAATACGATAAAATTTCCCGTTAAGCCAGAATGACTTTTATCGGAATGTGCCCACTTAAAGCATGAAATTTCGATAAAAGCCTTGCAAGTCTAGAATTATTATTCTAATAATTATGGTATTGCAGATTAGGTTTTTTGATCAACCATTATATTTTAATTAATACATCAGTTTTCCAAGCCTGGAGCGACCTTCTCCGGGCTTTTTTTATGCCTGTTTGCTACCAATAAATGTTCAAGATTTTGCTCATGCTATTGTGTAAATATTCATAGAAGAATTCATGTGGATTTGTGCTGAAAGTAAAAGATCCTTTCTGGCTTTGAAACGTTTTCCCACAAACGAATGACTCAAAACCAGAAAGGATCGGGTATTACAAACACAGGTATTTATTTTTCTGTTTATTTTCTGTGTCTAAGGCTATTTAAGACGCTTCGCGCCGATTGGGCTATCCCTGAAAATGGGTATTTTTAATATTAATTAATTTGAGTACGCTTGAGCCAGGCGAAAAAAAGACAAAAAAATCGCTCTTAGAATTTTGCAACTTCTCCACCAAGTTATCTGCAAAATCCTAAAAGCGTTTGTCGGAGGGCGTAAGCATTAACACGTTATAATTATTGTTATAAGGCGATTAAAACGCAGATTTGAAAGTCCGTATATCCCTGAAAATGGTGATATTTGAGATTTAATTGACAAATTGCGCTAAAAAACTGCAAATCTGTTGCTGCCCAGTCTTAGAAACAGCAAGATGGCGGCAATTAAACCGAGTTATGCCTATAATAGAGCCATCCTAGCAAGTGGCGAGCAAGATGCGCGGTTTATATTTAATTACCAATGATGATCCATTAGAGCTTTTATTAGCGAAGTTGGAAGGTGCAATGGCCAATGGTGGTGTTGCGGTCTTGCAATATCGCCGTAAAAAAGTGGCGAAAGAAGATCAAATTTACGAAATCGAGTACATGAAAGCCATGTGTGCTGAATATGGCGTACCTTTCGTGATTAACGATGATCTGGAAATGGCGGTTAAATACGGCGTGGGTGTGCATTTAGGCCAGGATGATGGTTCGATTGTCGACGCTGTTGCGCGTTTGCCTAAAGGCGTGTTGATTGGCCGTAGCTGTAATAACTCACTTGAGCTGGCTAAACAGGCCATTGCCGATGGTGCGAATTATGTGGCATTTGGAGCAATTTATGCGACTGATAGTAAACCTGAAGCGGGTAATATTGGTCTTGAAACCTTAAAACTGGCCAAAGAAAAATTGAACGTGCCTCTCTGTGCCATTGGTGGTTTAACGGTTGAAAATTCAAAGGATGTCATTGAGTCAGGTGCGGATTATTGCGCGGTGATTAGTGATATATTGGGACTTCCTATGAATGCCATTCCTGAACGTTTAGATGAATGGTCTGCGCTTTTTCAAGCTACAGCATAAAATTTTTTGATTGATTTAATTTTGAGTCGAGTGCCTTCATGAGCTTATCTCCAAAGCAAGAACAATTGTTCAAACAAGCCAATAAACATATCCCGGGTGGCGTCAATTCACCTGTACGCGCATTTAATAGTGTCGGTGGGACGCCGGTCTTTATCGAAAAAGCCCAAGGTGCGTATCTGTATGATGTCGATGGCAAACGTTATGTGGACTATGTAGGTTCATGGGGGCCGATGATTTTGGGTCATGCGCATCCAGCGATTATTAAAGCGGTTCAGGATGCCGCAGTAGACGGTTTGAGCTTTGGTGCGCCCACAGTTCATGAAACCACACTGGCAGACATTATCTGCGAGATCATGCCATCGATTGAGCTGGTTCGTATGACCAACTCAGGTACAGAAGCGACCATGACCGCGATTCGTTTAGCGCGTGGTTATACTGGCCGTGACAAGATTGTAAAATTTGAAGGCTGTTATCACGGTCATTCGGATTCATTATTGGTAAAAGCCGGTTCAGGTTTATTGACCAGTGGTGAAGGGGAAGCGACGTCGGCAGGCGTGCCAGCGGATTTTGCAAAACATACGCTGACACTTCCATATAACGACATCGCGACTTTAAAAGAATGCTTTGCCAAATTCGGTTCAGAAATTGCCGGCGTGATTGTTGAGCCAGTCGCAGGCAACATGAACCTTGTGAAACCGATTGATGGTTTCCTGCAAGCGATTCGTGATGTCTGTGATGAGCATGGTTCAGTGTTTATCATTGATGAAGTAATGACCGGTTTCCGTGTCGGTCTTGGCGGTGCGCAAGCACATTATGGCGTTACTCCGGATTTAACCACTTTAGGTAAAATCATCGGTGCAGGCTTACCAGTGGGTGCTTTCGGTGGTAAACGTGAAGTGATGGAATGCATCGCGCCATTGGGTAAAGTGTATCAAGCAGGTACGCTATCAGGTAACCCATTGGCAATGCGTGCCGGTATCGAGATGTTCAAACATCTCCGTGCTGAAGGTTTCTATGAGAAATTGTCTGCACAACTTGAGAAACTGCTGGTTGGCTTACAAGCTGCTGCGGATGAAGCAGGCATTCCATTCAAGACACAACAGGTCGGTGGCATGTTTGGTCTGTACTTTACCGATCAGGAAGACATCACGAGCTTCGATTCGATGTTGAAGTGTGATGTCGATGCTTTCCGTAAATTCTTCCATGGCATGTTAAATCGTGGCGTGAACCTTGCGCCATCTGCTTTTGAAGCAGGATTTATTTCAGCTGCGCATTCTGATGAAGATATTGCTTTCACTATTCAGGCTGCAAAAGAAACTTTTGCTGAGATGAAAGCGTAATTTATACCTCTCCCAAACCCTCTCCTTAAAGGAGAGGGCTTTCATCTATCGAATAGAAATGAAAATTTAAAGACTTCTTACTGTATTCTTGCGCCATATAGGGCTCAGGCTTAGGGAAAATTACATTTAAAATTAGGGATATTTATTCATGCAAACCAAACATTATTTGACTTTAAGTGATGCTGAATTTTTATTAGATCAAGCCCATCAATATGCCATTCAGAACAGTTTTAATGTCAGTATTGCTGTAGTAGATGAAACAGGTAATTTGCTTACGATGAAGCGTATGGATGGTGCAGCCCCAATGACTGCAAATCTGGCCGTCGAAAAAGCCAAATGTTCTGCCATGAGTCGCCATCCATCTAAACTGTTTGAAGATATTATCAAAGGCGGACAGATGGGTTTTTTGACCATGGAAAGTTTCTCAGGAATGCTGGAAGGTGGTGAGCCGATTATGTATGAAGGGCAGCTCGTCGGTGCGATGGGTGTGTCGGGTGTGAAGTCGTTTGAAGATGCGGAGATTGCACAGGTAGCGATTGAGAAGTTTTTGGCGCAGCAAAGCTAATCTAAAATAGAAATTGATCAGCTCAATTTAATAAAATCATCCAAAGATGTTCCAAAATGAAGCGTGGAATGTGAAATGTCAGCTAAAAAGCCCAATCGCTAATGATTGGGCTTTTTACACCAATATAAGAGTTTGTTTTAAAATGAAATTTACAGAGGATTTCATATAACATGTATTATATTAATTTTAGGAAAACTTAATTTTCAAATGCGACAGAAGCAGTCATCGCTCGTAGACACTCGCTCAATTCTTATCTATAACTATAAAAAAAATGATTTTGAAGGAATTTTTATGAACGTAGCTTTAGTAAATTTACAAATGGTATGTGTTCATGTTGTGAACAGCTACTCTAAATCTGAGACAGGTTTCGGCTCTTACAAAATTCCAGATATTAGGTGCTCAAAACCCTTAATTTATAATGTTAAAAAAAACGATCAATTGGTTTTTTTACAGAGAATGTTAGATTTAAAAATTGATAATAAAGAGATCAATTTATCGCTTCCTAATGAGATCGGACTATCATTGAATATATTTACTAAAGCTAGAGATGAAGCTGAAAATCTACTAGAAAAACTTAAAAAAGATATGGAAAAGAATAAAGATTTTTATAGTGAAAATGTCTCGTTATTTTATGACTATATTGAACAAATACAAATAGCATCTGTTTTTTCTTATAAAGCAGTTGAAGCATTTTGCAACGCCACAATCCCTAATGACTTCGTTTATAAAAAAACAAACTCAAAAGGTATTCAAGAAGTCTATGAAATTTCTCAAATTGAAAAATGGATACCAACTTCAGAAAAACTCACTGAAATTATTCCAAATATTTTGAACTGTGAATCACCTAAGCAAATCAAGTATTGGTCAATGTTTAAAGAATTAGAAACCCTTAGAAATGAAATTATTCATTCAAAAAAGAAAAATAGCATTGAAAATACAAAAAAAATGTTATCAAATAACGTATTAGATATTCTTAATTCAAGCATTTATATTCTTAACCACTTTATTCAAAACGATATATCGAATGAGGTTTTTCCATTAGGTTTTTTAGATAAGAAGTGGCGAATTTATGAAATTGATGACCCGAAGAAAATTTTTGAGTGGACTCATTGGGCAGAGTGATTTTTAGTGCCTCAGATACTCCTCTTTTGCTTATTTTAGTTTTAGCATTTAGTCCTTATTTGGCTAAATCACCCTATTTTTAGGATAGTCGCGTTAATCAACTCTAGGCATATTTAATATAATGGCGATTATACGAAATTAGAACAATAATCATCTGTGAAATCAAAGTGTTTTTCAAATAATGCTAAACTAAAATAGCATGAATCATCATGCTATTTTGTATTTATAAGAGCCTCCCATGCTGTACTCTATGCCCAAAAAAATCCAACTTGCTCCATCCCAAGCTAAATGGCAGCTGTCCTCAACACAATCTGTTTTGGTTTTAGTTGGATTGCAAAACTTGCGTATGCAACAGGGCATACAAGAGAGTGGACTCATGGTGAATTTGATTCAACTAACCAATAAAGCCAAAGCGCTGGATATTCCGATTGTTGATTTGTACGGTGATGATTTGATGCAAGGCATGCAGCAATTGGGAGAATATGCCTCAACGCATCCGCAGCTGATTTTTGCCGGGCAGGTTACACCGATGCTGAAACAGATTTTGCCGCATCTGATGAGTGTGACGGATCAAATCGGTGTGGTCGATGATGCAATTTTATTATCAAATCAAGATCAGCATATTCAGTGGATTGAAAATATTTCGGCACAGGGGATACATCACTTAAATACCTATAGCCTGACCCGCTTATGGGATTTAAGCGCATCTTCCGAATATGTATTGTCGGCCAAAGGCATTATGTTGGCTGTCGCAGAACAGCTGGATATGGATGCTTTGGAAATTAATCCCTATGTCGACTTAAAAAATTATGGTCTGGATTCGGTAGCGGTGGTGAGTCTAGTCAGTATATGGCGTGCACATGGTGCCAATATCCGTTATGAAGATGTGCTAAAACATCCGTCTTTGCACGAATTGGCAAGCTTCATTTTAAAATCCTCAGGTTGATGCACTGCGATTGAGCAATTTTATGCGCTAAATCGGAAATTTCATCGTCATTTACATAAATGCGCATTGTAATTATTGGCTAAGCTTTCTATCATTGCCGCCTTGTTTTTCACGATCAGCCTGGGATTGAACTTTGAGTAATTTTCTAACCGAACATCTGATACATCGTGATGACGATTTCATGGTCATCCACAAACCTGCAGGTTTACTCACAGTTCCCGGTAAAACAGAAGACTTACAAGATTGCCTGATCAACCGTCTGGTCAAATTAGAACCCAAAACTTTACTGATTCATCGACTGGATCGCGATACATCCGGTATTTTGGCCTTTGGTCTGAGCAAATGGGGACAAAAAACCATTTCCCGCCAGTTTCAGGAACGCCAGACTGATAAAACCTATCAGGCTGTGGTTGCAGGTACACTCGAAGGTGAAGGCACTATTGAAGTGCCAGTGGTGTATGATCCAAGCCGTCCGCCTTTACATATCGCAGATCCCACACATCATAAGCCGGCCATCACGCATTGGCAGGCGATTGAACATTTTAATATTCAGGGACAGCCTGTGACCCGGGTGAAACTGATCCCAATTACCGGCCGTTCACATCAGCTACGGGTGCATATGCAATATCTCGGACATCCGATTATTGGCGATACCTTATATGCGACATCCGAACAGCAACAGCTCAGCTCGCGTTTATGTTTACACGCGGAACGTTTGAGTTTTTATCATCCTCAAACAGAGCAGTTAGTCGAATTTTATTGTCCGGCGCCGTTCTAGGAAATACTTCTTTAATCGGCGTGAATTATGCTCACTTTTTAGTGGGCTTTATGTCAAAATACATTGCTTGAAGGTGTGGAATTTTGCTCCAATGACGTTTCGTGATTGAGCCTAATATTCATAATCTTGTACTTAAGATAAAGGTGGAAAAATTGCAGCAATTTGCTATTGGTCAACGTTGGTTATCAGATACTGAAACAGAACTCGGTTTAGGCGTTCTTATTGATGTTGATGAGCGGTCGGTCAGCATTTTATTCCCGAAAAGCGATGAAACCCGCGTCTATGCACGCAGCAATGCACCCTTATCTCGTATCGTATTTAATGTGAAAGATGAATTACAGGATCAGGAAGGGACCAAGTGGATTGTAGAATCCGTTGAAGACCGCAATGGCGTGGTACGTTATCACGTCGTTCGTACCTTGGAAGATGGAACTGAAGAACGTAAATCGCTGAATGAAACCCGTATTGGTGCAACCATCCAATTGTCTAAGCCTTTAGACCGTTTATTGGCCAGTCAGGTTGATTATAAAGAATGGTATGACCTGCGTATTGAAGCGTTGCTAATGCAGGCCAACATGCAAAGCAGTCCACTGCGTGGTCTAGTGGGTTCACGTGTAGGCCTGATTCCACATCAATTGTATATTGCTCATGAAGTCGGTCAGCGTTTTGCACCGCGTGTGTTACTGGCGGATGAAGTAGGTCTGGGCAAAACCATCGAAGCTGGTCTGATTATCCATCAACAGCTGAAAACCGGCCGTTCTGAACGTATTCTGATTTTAGTACCGGATTCGCTGCAATATCAGTGGATGATTGAGATGCGCCGTCGTTTCAATCTTGAGTTCTCGCTGTTTGACTTGACCCGTACTGCATCGATCAAAGAACATGATCCTGAACAAAACCCGTTCTTGACCGAACAAAAAATTATTGCCTCTGTCGATTTGATGGTCGACCATGAAGATTTGCGTGAACAGGCACTAGAAGCCGGTTTCGACTTGCTGGTGGTCGATGAAGCACATCATTTGATGTGGAGTGAAGAAGATGGCGGTAATGACCGTTATGATCTGGTCGAAGAACTGGCTGAACATACGCCGGGCGTGTTGTTATTGACGGCGACACCTGAACAGCTCGGTGTGGAAAGTCACTTTGCACGCCTACGTTTGCTTGATCCGCAACGTTTTAACTCGCTGGATCGTTTCCTCGATGAAGAAGCGCAATATCAGCATACGGCTAAAATTGCAGAAGTGCTGATGTCAGATCTGCCGCTAGAAGCTGAGCATTTCACTGCGATTGAAGCCTTGTTAGGACATCCGATTGAAGATCATCCTGAACAGCGTTTCCGTGCGATTCACGAACTTTTAGACCGTCATGGTACAGGCCGTATTCTGTTCCGCAATACGCGTGAAGCAATTCAGGGCTTCCCGGGACGTGACTGTCAGCCCGCACCATTACCGGCACCAGAACACTGGTCTAAAGACGGCAAATTACGTGAGCAAATGTGGCCTGAAGAAGCTCAGCTAGACGGCTCGTGGATGGAAGCCGATCCACGCGTGATGTGGCTGATGGAGCGTTTGCGTACCGATTTAAAACACAAGAAAGTCTTACTGATTGCGCGTAGCGGGCCAGTGGTTGAAGCGCTGGAAAATGTACTGCGTTTGCATGCCGGTATTCGTACCGCAATGTTCCATGAAGGCATGAGCTTATTAGAACGTGACCAGGCTGCAGCATATTTTGCTGAAGATTCGTATGGCGCACAGATTCTGCTTTGTTCGGAAATCGGTTCTGAAGGTCGTAACTTCCAGTTTGCCTCTGACCTGATTCTGTTCGATTTACCTGCGAACCCGGACGTGTTGGAACAGCGTATTGGTCGTTTGGATCGTATCGGTCAGGAAAACCGTATTCAGATTCATGTGCCTTATCTGGTGGGAACTGCACAAGAACGTATGTTCCGCTGGTATAACGAAGCGCTGAATATCTTCAGCAATATTTCTCCAACTGCACAAACCTTGCAAGAAAACTTTATTGTTCGCTTGAAAGACTGTCTATTGGCAGACAAAGGTCAAGAGTTTGAAGACCTGCTGGAAGAAGTTAGCGTGCAACGTGAAGCGCTGGAAGCTGAATTGCAGGAAGGTCGAGACCGTTTGCTTGAGTACAACTCTTGCCGTCCGGTGGTGGCACAGGAAATTGTCAACGCGCTTGAAGACTATGATGACAATACCACTTTGCCGATTTTCATGAAGCGCTTTATGGCGTCTACGAATATCGACTTTGACGAGCAAAGTAACGGTACAGTGATCATCAAGCCAACCGATCAAATGCAGGTTCAAGGTTTGACGTTGGATGAAGAAGGGATTACAGCGACTTTCTATCGTGATCAGGCACAAATCCGTGAAGATGCGCAATACCTGACACTGGAACATCCATTCACTGAAAGTGTGATGGAAATGATCAATACGCAAGGCTTTGGTAGCACTAACGTTGCGGTACTAAAATCTGCAGCACTGCCACAGGGTTCGGTATTACTTGAAGTATGGTTCAAGGTCGATGTGGTGGCTCCGAAAGCATTGAACTTGCCGTCTAGCTTGCCGCAACAGTTGATTCGTGTCTTGCTCAGTGAAAAAGGTCAGGATCTATCACAAAAGATTGCACCAGAAATCCTGAAACCGTACTTGCATCATTTAGATGGCAATAGTTGCCGTCAGGTGGTGAAAGCACGTCGTGATGTGATTGAAGCACGTTATCAGCAAGCGCTTGAACTGGCACGCAGTGCATTGCCTGGCTTCAAGCAGCAAGCCAAAGAAGTGTATGGCAATAAATGGCAATATGAAATTGATCGCCTGACCTATCTGAAACAGTTCAATCCAAGTATCCGTGAAGATGAAATTGCACGTTTACAAAAGTTGCAGAAAGAAGGTTTAAGCCTGCTGGATGGTCTATCGGTAACACCGGAAGCAATTCAGGTGATGGTCGTGGTCAAGCCTTAAGCTTTAAATCATTAAAAAATGCAGCTTTCGGGCTGCTTTTTTTATGGGCAAAATCCGGGTTTATTATTTTTTTGGTCGGAGAATGCTGGTCTGTTATTTTCCTCCTGTTTAAAATTAGGCTACTGAATAATAAGAATGACAAAGTATGTCAAAAGCACTGATTACCCTTGGCACAAAGACCAGTCATGGCGGCATGGTGACTGAATGCGAACTCTCTTTTTTGATCAATGGTATTGCCGTGCATTTAAATGGTATGAAGCATTATTGTCCCAAATGTCAGACTATGGTCACCGCAATTTCCAGCAATTTGTCTATTACTGTCAAAGGACGGGCAGTGGTCATCGCGGGGGATAAGGCCAGTTGCGGCGCGACTTTTCTACCGATGCAACATTTGACTGTATCGCAGAAATAGACTTTAAATTCTGAAGGAATACAGAGAAATGACTTTGAGGTCATGCTTTGAGCATTTTTGCGCTGCCGAATAAATCTTTAAAGCGGTAAGCTCATCTTACGATTTCAGGATGAATACGCACTGCGTTTAAAAAATAGTGAAGCAAGCCCTACATTTTACTCATGCCAATGGTATCCCTTCGGCAACTTATCAAAAGTTTTTGCATTGTTTTCAGCAAGATTATGAGGTCAAAGCGATTCCATTTATCGGCATGAACCCACAATATCCAATTACGCGAGACTGGCGCTATCTGGTCGATGAAGTCATTGCAGATATCGAGCAGCAGTTTCCTCAGCAACAGGTGATTGGTTTAGGGCATTCCTTTGGTGGTCTGGTGACCCTTATGGCGGCGTATCGACGTCCCGAACTGTTTTCCAAGCTGATCATTATGGATCCACCGTTTGTGATTGGAAAAAACAGCGCCATGTTTGAACTGATCAAAAAGCTGAATCTAAAAAGTGTCGATCGTTATACACCCGCAGGAATTACGCTAAAACGCAAAGATTATTGGCCATCGAAACAGGTCGCAATTGAAGCACTCCGGTTTAACCGCTTATTTAAAAATTTCGATGAGCAGTGTTTTGCTGATTATATCGAGAGCGGCATTCAGCCAGAACCTGAACGTGGTGGGGTGACGTTAACTATTCCAAAACAGATAGAAGCGGAAATCTTCCGGACTGTGCCAGCCTGGTGGTGGAGAACACCACGCCGACCGCCTGAAGTGCCGATGCATCTGATGACTGCAGAGCAAAGCCAGTTTTATCAGCAGGGTTTGCCACAAGGGATGCACAAGATTTATCGGATTAATTATTCTGTGGTTGAGGGCGGGCATATGTTCCCGCTTGAGTATCCGGAGGCCAGTGCAAAGGCGGTTAAAGCTCAACTTGTACTTTTGTAATCATCATAAAAAAGAGACGTTGATTACGTCTCTTTTTATATTACTTCATGCAAATCGGAAAATTAGCGCAGCTGGGAATCTTCCAGATGACGCGCACCTTCCAGAATCATCCGAATCATGATCATGGTCTGTTCGGCAATTTCTTTACGGTCTTCGGCAGGCATATCAATCACATTGGCGCCCATGTTGAAGACCAGTTGGGTAATGGCTTTGGCGGCAATATCCGGATGAAATAACTTCTTGTTGTTTAGGCGTTCTAGACGAATCAAATCATCCTGAAGTTCTTGCTGAAAATAATTTAACTGGCGTTCTACCGCCTGTTTATAAGACTTGGAGCCAGTATAGCCTTCACGTAATAACAGGCTCAGATTGCCTTCATCGGCATCCAGTTGGGCAATAAAGACTTCTACAGAACTGCGGATGATGCTGTTCTGGCGAGAAGCTTGCAGACGTGCTTCATGCAAAATCTGACGCAATACAATTCCGGCACGATCAATCAGCTCAATGGCCAGTTCATCAATATCTTTAAAATGACGATAGAAGCTGTTCGGTGCAATACCAGCTTCACGCGCGACTTCACGTAGACTTAAAGAGGAAATACTTTTTTGTGGCCCAATCAGATTCAACGCAGCCTGAAACAGTTCTTCCTTGGTAATGGTGGCCTTGCGACCGACACTCCGTACGATAATCGGCTCATCAATGCTTTTCGATTGTAATAAAGATGCGTCACTGCTTATTTTCATTGAAGGCTCGTTCATCGATAGGTTCATGCATGAATCATTTTATTATAACCGAGCCAGTCAAGCTTGTGAAATGATTAGAAACAATACGGTTGTATATACAAATATATATACATGTGTATAATAATTAAAAACCCAAGGTGATGTCACAAACGATGCATGTACTGCAAAAACTTAAAATGCCATTGAATGCACTGTCTGATAGTGTAGTTGATCAGCATGCAATTAATTTCTGGATTCAGAAACTCAATCCTGTATGGTCGTTGAATCAGCCATTAGGCAAGATCGTGCATATAGAAAATGCAGCACAGGATATGCTGAGTCTGAAAATTCAAGTGAATCGCTTATTTAAGTTTGGTGAAGCAGGGCAGCATCATCCGGTCTATGTGGTGGTAAACGGCATCCGTTATGAACGTAGCTATAGTTTGACCCGTGTAGATGCGCAACATGTTTTATTGACCGTGAAAAAAGTCAATGCCGGTAAAGTCAGTACCTGGTTGGCAGAACAGGCACAAGTAGGTGATGTGATCGAATTTGGTCAGCCTTATGGTGATATGACCTTGCCTGTGCAGACGAGTCCATTGATCTTGCTTGCAGCAGGGAGTGGTATTACCCCAATGCTCAGTATGCTGGAAAGCTTGAGCAAAAAAGGTGAACTATCTGCACCGGTTACTCTCTGGTACTGGGTTAAAAAAGATCAGGATGCCGCATTTAAAGCACGGTTTGAAGAACTTGCTCAAAAACATGCAAATTTCTCATTTCATGTGTATGCCACTCAAGAACAGCCAGCTGCTGCACGTCTTGATGAAACCTATCTGACCGATCTGCAAAATCTGGAAAATAGCATCGTATATTGCTGTGGCCCTTCAGGTTTTGTATCTAAAGCAGAACAGCTTTTTGCTCAGGCAAAACAGTTTAAAGGTGAAGCATTTAGCATGAGCTTGGCGGATCAATCGGATACCGGCTTTATTAATGTCACCCTGACCCAGTCGAAAAAAATTGTCAGCATTCCAAAAGGCCAGTCCATTCTGGTGAGTCTGGAACAGCAAAATATTAAACCGACCCATGGTTGCCGTATGGGCATTTGTAATAAATGTGCCTGCAATAAAGTAGAAGGTTCGACCAAGAATTTGGTCAACGGTGCGCAAAATACCGAACCCGGTAACCTGCTCAAAATTTGTATTAACTCAGCGCAGACTGACCTTGTCATCGACTTATAAGCGAGTTTTATCCTATGAATATGCCAGTAAAATTACAGTATTTTAAAAATCCTAAAAACCGTGAATTAACCCAGTTTGAACTTGATGAACTTGCACGTGAACTCGATGCGATTAAGCAAGAAATGCTAGATGACCTGGGTGAAAAAGACGCTAAATATATCCGTCGTGTCTATTCAACGATTCGTTATTCATCGATTGCCGGTCGTGCCTTGTTATTTGCAGGATGGTTCCCGCCAGCATGGTTATTGGGTACAGGCCTGTTAGGCTTTGCCAAAATTATGGAAAATATGGAACTGGGTCATAATGTCATGCATGGTCAATATGACTGGATGAATGATCCTAAACTCAATGGTCAGACTTATGAATGGGATATTGTAGGGACTTCAGACAACTGGCGTCAAACCCATAACTTTAAGCATCATACTTATACCAATATTAAGGGTATGGATGATGATATCGGTTATGGTCTATTACGCTTGTTCCCGGAACAGCGCTGGAAACCGGGTTATTTATTGCAACCGATTTATGCAGTGCCATTCTGTTTATTGTTCCAGTGGGGCGTTGCGATTCAGAATCTTGAATTGGGTAAATACTTCAAAGGTCGCAAAAGCAAAGAGCAGACCAAAGAAGAATGGCGTCCAATGCAGAGCAAAATCGGTAAACAGCTGTTTAAAGATTATGTATTCTTTCCACTCATCGCAGGTCCTGCGGCTTTACCGGTTTTGACTGGCAATATGGTGGCCAATGGTCTGCGTAATATCTGGACCTTTAGTATTATTTTCTGTGGTCACTTTACCAAAGATGTGGAAGTATTCCCGAAATCGGTGCTGCAAAATGAAAGTCGTGGTCACTGGTATATGCGTCAGATCCGTGGTTCATCCAACCTGACTGGTTCTGAAGCGTTTCATATCTTGACGGGTCATTTAAGTCATCAGATTGAACATCATTTGTATCCTGATGTACCTGCACGTCGCTATCGTCAAATGGCACCGAAAGTTCAGGCTGTTTGTGAAAAATATGGTTTGAACTATAACAATGCCAGCTTGGTAAAACAATACGGTAGTGTGATCAAACGTATTGTGAAATATGCATTTCCGTTTAAGAAATAATTTTTCTTAAAGCTAAAAAAACCACTTCAAATGAAGTGGTTTTTTTAGCTAGGAGGCGAATACTTCAGGAAGTAAAAATCCTGATTACGAAGCTATTTAAGATGATTTCAAGGCATAAAGTAAAAAAGTTAATCTGCCATTTATAGCGTTGTCTAAAGGTGTTTAGTAGGTTAACCCGATAGAATGGAAAGGACTAATATGGCATCGAATGAGCTGAAATATTAATTTTTGGAAGCTGTTGATCTTGACCCTCAAAATAGCTTTGCTGCGCCAGACTGAGCATTTCTATATCTTCCTTGCTATTCCCATAAGCATAAATTTCAGCATAATTATCCAGATTATATTTTTCTAGAATTCTAATTTTCTTTTGTGTGTTACTACAGTCAGGAGTTTGATAAAACCCTGTCAATTTCCCAGCTTTGATTTCAACTTCGCTACAGATTAAATCGATATTTAAATAACTGCACACCGGTTTAAGATACAAATCCAATGAGGCTGATACCAGCACGACTTCATGTCCTAATTGTTGATGCTGTTTAAGTTGTTCTAATAATTTCGGATTCAACTTGAATATTAGTTGTTGTGCATAATCCTGAGCTAATTGCAGAATTTCCTCTGCATCACTGTTTTTAAACATGCTGGCATACAATTTGGGTCGCATGCGGTGTGCCGGATAGAAATTTAAATAATAGGCCTGTATCCATGGCAAAATTTGCATGCCGCGTTTCACAATATGCCGTTTTCTTAAGGCATGGAAAATGAACCCGGTAAAGCTATCATGTAGATACAGGGTTCCATCAAAATCAAATAAGGCTAGAGTTTTAGATTTTTGATTTTGCGCATGCATGTTTGATATCGACCATCGACGCGGGTAGCAAACCAGTTGGTATTATAATCACGACTTAATTTTG
Source organism: Acinetobacter sp. L-24 (assembly GCF_056857555.1). The sequence goes on from NZ_JBSXNI010000042.1 coordinate 28,729, forward strand.
GTCCGGAAATAACCACTTCAGGCATGATCGCATAAATAGGGTCTTTACCGGTTTTTTCCTGATAGAGCTTGCTGACACCACGATAAGTCATCGTATCTTCAAAGTCTTTGTCTTTTTCTTTCTTTAAATCAGCTCGGATTTGACGTTCAGTAATAATAAAATTATTTTTGGCAAAAACACTGATTAACTCACGCTCAGATTGACTCTTCTGCGAACGGATCGCGCCATCTTTGGTGTAGAGTAATAAATCGCCATCCAGATCGAGTTCGGCCTCAGTTAAATCATTCAACATGCTCTGGAAAGCAGCATTTCGACTGGAATACATACCGGAATTATAGTCCGCAAAACGGTAAATCGGCTTGTCATAATCTGCCGGATACATCATCAGGCGATGAATCCCATAATACAGACCGCCATATTGACTGTAGAGATCGGTACGCAACTCCGCGATATTGCCGCCTTGGCGTTTATGTTCTTTCGCATAGCTGATATGTACCTGCATTGAACCCAAAGTGGTAATTGGATTCATTTTCTCGCCAATATTCTGGCCGACCAGTTTGGCAGCACCAGTCAGGGCACTAACATGATAGTGCTTCGACATATAGTCAAATATTTCACGATATAATTCGTCGAGTTCACGTTCCGTTTTGACCCGGCGCATCTGGCTTAAGTAGTTGTCTTCAGGACTCGGATGGTTCTTGAGAACTTCCTGGAAATATCCTGCAACTGTGCCACCAATTGCTTGACCAAGCTTATCTTTGAATTTTTCATCCAGACGGCCTTGAACTTCCTTAACCGCCTTTTCACCCAAACCCGGAACAGTAGGATCTGCAACAAAGTTAGATTCCTGATCAACCACTGCCACAATCGTACAAACATTTTCCTTGGTCTGAGGAATGCCGAGCTGTTCGGTAATGTCATAAATATCTTGTGCCCAAGACTCACGTTGGTTGACACGGTTTGGAATAGCTTTGCGAATATGTTCAACTTCAAGTGTCGGTTCATCATCTTTTGACCACCATGAACCATTGCCACAACCGGCAAGACCCAGAGAAAGTACAAGTACAGACAATGACTTAAAAGAAAAACAAGAAGCGAAAGTTTTATTCATGGTGTCGTAAATTAATTGAAAAGATGAGCGAATAAGGCAGATGCAGTATACTATGCCCATCAAAAAAGTGATGAATTTATATGTATATTGGTCCATATCAACTGTCAAACAATTTGATTGTCGCTCCCATGGCAGGTGGGATAGATTAATCACATATACATTATAAAAATTATTATTTATTAGTATCTTACTGAATAGCCACATGGTGCAAGGTGCAAAATAGGTGCAACCATGCGGCAATTAATCAATAATTTAGCAATCAATGGTTCATTGCTACCCAGTCTTTCTTAGACTCTTTTTGTATTGCTTCAAGCCAGAATGCTACATCACTTAGATGAACATAAAAAGGTGAGTTACGTCCATCAGATTTGAATGCTGGAAATGGAAGAGTGCATTTATTTGCGCGCTTATTTGCCTGCTCAATTGTAAGATGAGGCAAGTAATCAGGCAAGAGCTCTTCAAGTTTGATTACAGGTTTACGATACTTCATGAGTAACATAAAACTGATATCAACCGGATCATCAATTTTCATAGCTGCTCCCATTATGAAATCTCCTTCAAACTTTGTTTTACTGATTCCGGTAACCTGAAAAAATCATTTAGAGTTTTATCAAATTCACCGCTTTCAATAAATTGATCCATAACATTTACTTGCTGATCGATATCGCTGTCTTCACAGTGCTCACATGGTTTTTGAATATCAGTCACTGTTTCCTCCTTGAGCCTTCAAATATTCTGCTTTTGCATTCGCCCAATTCACTGCATCGTATGGGCTTAAACCTTTTTTCTTGCACCAGTCAGCGCACCAGAGCCATTGCGCATCATCAAATGGAGTTGGTTCAACTACTTGATTAGTACTTTTCATCACGCCACCTTCACATCTAAATAATCAGGGTTATCCAGGTGTTCTTCATATTCATCGAATAGCACCTGACATGCCGCATTACCTGTTAAATCTTTCTTTAAGAGCACGTAACTCAGTGTCTTGCGTGTGCCTTTGCCGCTAAATGTCGAGCTGCCATCCGCAAGTTCATTTTTGGTATAACCCAATTTTTCTAGCCACAGCTTGAAACCAACTTCATGCTTCTTTTTAATTCTGAAGATCATCTGTACCCCCAGGTGTTCGCAAAATTTCGAAGGCAATCATCAATACCGAATAGGTTGATGTTGCGGTAAGTTCTAACCCGACCCTTGTACTGCACAAGCAGCACTCGGGTCATAGAAGAGTAGGAATAACTCATGAAGCCTCCCCAGTTTCAGCAGCTTGGATCAAGGCATCTTTGCGCTGTGCATACAGGCTAAGTAGCTCCTGATGATCAGCTGGAAGTAATTTAGCTGCAGGTATCGCTGGTGCTAATCGTTCTAAAGTTTCAACTGAATCCATGTCATAGATTCGATTGATCAAAACCTGCTTCTTCTTTTTGTAGAACAGATCGATAGAGGCACTACCATGCTCAGCACTTTCTACTGATGCTTGTTTGCGTGCGGCATTTTCAATTTGATCAATCAAACTTGGTTGCGCGACTTCAATGACTTCTTCTGCGATTGGTTCAGGTTCAGCCTTAGGCGTGTATTGTTCAGGATCCAGCTCAAGAAGTTTGTCTTCAGTCAGTTTGCACAAGTGCTGTTGATCTTTTTGATCTAAGTGTCCATTGGCCAGAAATACGTGACGGAATGAAAGAACGTCCTCAGCATTGGTAAACTGGTCAATTTGTGCTGTGAACTTCTCAACAAGCTTTACGGGATCAGTCTCAATCGCATCTTCTTCAGCTTTCTCTAATGAAACTTCAGTGGGAACAGAAGATGCTTCTGGTACAACCTCAACAGGCTGAACTACCTCTGGCTCATGATGCTCCCCAATATTTGGTAAGGTATTACCTGGACCAGCTGGAGTATTTACCTGGTCGGTATCTTCCTTGGCTTTTCGGCTGCGACGCTTCTTTTCAGGCTTGTAATGACTTTCTAGCGTCAAAGGGTAAGGAATATCTCGCCCAAGAAGTTTACCAATTGCCTGAAGTTGCAATTCAGCATTTTCCTGATCTGCCTGGGCGAAACCATAACGTACACATTCAACATACTTTCCAGACAATGAAGTGAATTGAGTGTGTGCAATGTGGCTAGGGTAAACCAAGAAGATTTCCTGATCTTCCACCACGTCATCAAGCGTTAAAGGCTTTGTAAACGTAATACCAGCCAGCTCCATTGTTTCAACCTTGATGCAGAACTCATAGCCTGGCATAGCGAAAATCGTAGCCGGGAATTGAGACAGGTCATCAAAATCCATTAACTCACCAGCTGCACGACACATGATATTTCGGCCAGCCATCATTGCTTCAAAAGCTTCTTTTCCATTTAAAGTTTTCATGGTGTCATTGCTCCCTTCGCTAATTGTTCTATGTCATTTTTTACAGCTTCAAATTTGGAAGCCTCTATCTGGTTGAGAGCATCAAGCCCTAAATGTTCACATACTGTTTTCGCATCAAGACCACAGGTATCGATAAAGTCCTGTAGATCGGCCAGCTGCTCATCAGAAATACCTTTGAATTGAGGTGGATTGAACCAGCGCTTTTTCTCTTTATCGTAGGTACATTGCATTTCTTTGGCGCGGATCTGAATTGCATACCACATCTCTTTTACATACTTATGCTCAGGCATAAGTGACTCAGTAAGCTGATTTAGATCACCGGCATGACTGGCTTCTTCACAGACTTGTTTACAGTGATTAAGGTCAGTGATGTTCTTTAACTCTTCGGCTTGTACTGGGGTAAGAGTGTTGATGTGGTCCTTGGCTTGTTTAAGCAGATCTGCAAGGAAAGTAGGGGAATGAGCCAAATCTGGAACAGTAACTTGGCCAGAGCAAACTTCTACACCATTTCCATTTGTATGTATTCGACCTAAGCGACCTGAGTTTTTGCCATGGTGTGACTCAGATGGGTTGAAATAGATCGTACGGAGATCATCCCCATTCTCATCGGTAGAAGCGTGTAAATAGCCCATAATGTCTGACATGCGATAAAGCATCGCACTATTTTTGCCAGCCAGATCTGGACGCACAATTTTGATCTTATTCTTACCAGCTTCCTGCTCTACAGCATGAGCAATAAAAACAATATCTTTACCTAGGTTTTCCCACTTACGAACCATTTTCATAAATAGGTTTCCAGCTAGACCCTGCGCCTTTAATGTCAGTGATTTATCACGTTGCAGGTTGTCACTATTCTTGGAAAGATGATCTTTAATTGCATCCAGCATTGCACCTACAGTATCTGAAACGATAGTTTTATAGGGTGCATAGAAGTCATCTTTAAGATTTTCAAGGTCAAGCCAGCTATCAATACGAACAATTGCGCCACGACGCAGCTCAGCAGATACACGATGCTGACCTTTATCAAAGTCAAAAATTAAAGGCTTTTCTGCAGTATGTGCAATGGTACTTTTACCCATACCAGGATCGGTATACAGGTAGCACTTAATGCTTTCTACAAGCAGGGTGTTTTCCGGTGTAAATACTTGAATAGCCATCTCAACGTACTCCTGCAGAACGGTTATTACGTTTAAAGTTTTTATAGTCTTCAGATGCAAAGAAGCCCGTACTTTCTAAAGCTTGATGACGCTTGTTCTTGCGCATAGCAACACGCGCATTTTCCAATCCATCCAGAACCCATTGCGGAGTAAGAGATTTATCCATCTTCTTCAATGAGCCATTGGGTTGAATGGAGTAGATCTGCGTATTACAGAAATAGTCAGCAATGGTTCCGGCGCTTTTGATGCGTAGAGCGAAATAGCTCACACGCGTTTTACCCACTCGATATATTTCAAGTCCTTCAAAGGTCTTGATGTACTCAGAGAAGTAGCGATGAGTTGAGTTGAACTCAATCGGCATTGGTATTACAGGTAGCTCATCTGCTTTGAATTGCAGGAAACCGGTGTAAAGGTCCACAAAATTAATTTGAGTTCGATCATCAAGAGGAGACCAGTCATCAGAGCCACATTCACACCAGTAGACTAGCTGGCCATTTAAAAGTGCTTCAAAAATTTGATCAGCAGAATTTAAAATCATGACTGCACCTCCACCAGACGATGTTTCATGATGTGACCAGCGATCATTGAATTGATTTCACGGTGATCCTGGTAGTCAGTGAAGTCTTTATACGGATTGCCATTGGCATCAAATATATTGATTTCACCCAGTTCTATTACTTCAACATTCGTGAACTCAGAACCTGGTACACCGTAATCATCCGGGTGTGCTTCAACTTCAAATGAAGTGATTTCCAAACGAAAACCATCCAGATTTACGACAGCTTCACCGTGTACATCGTCGAGCATCTTTAAAGAGACGATTCCATATTCAGATTGAATATTTTGAGCTGGTGCCACCTGGTCAGTACCAAAGTCAGCAAGATGAGCAAACGCCAAGGCGCTTACAGTTAAGGCAGCAGTAAACAGAGTTACCTTGAAGCTATTGTGTGGAGTTAGTTTTGTGTTCATAATAATTTCACTCACAGGTTAGGTTGTGGGTCATGCCTCAGGTAGTTCGAGCTACGCTGAGGCTTTTTGTTGTTTCGATGAATAGATTATTCATTAGTGAATAGTTATAGTCAATAGTGAATAATTAAAAAGTGAATAATATTTTCTTATTTTATTTTTATTTCATGTTTTAATAGACAAAAGAAAACCCATCACAGGGATGGGTTGTTTGGAGATTATAATAATGACTAGAGAAGAGTTTCGGGCGAATCTATATCAAACATATGTGTCTTTAGGTACACATGATCATGTACTGATACAGGAGTACATAAATATAGCTGAAGCTTATGTATTCGATAATAAGCAGCTCACTATTACTGATCAAGAGGCGATGGTTTCAAGACTTACCGAAAGTCAAAATTAGTTATCTGAACCAATTATCTTCAAGCATTCAGTATAAATTTCTTTCCAGTACTCAACTTCACCGGATCGAATATTATCCTTCATATTTTGAGTTAATTGATGGGACAATCGTGTTTGTATGATTTTATCAGCCATCTCAATAGCTAAGCGTTTTTCTTCAATTGAAGGCATATTTTTCTCCACCCGATCCAAGAGCCGCGTCGGGTTCGCGTTTTTTATTAATTAGTCTCAGGTGATTTGCTTAGGGCTTTATCCTGATACATTTTTTCATCTGCCTCTATTATAGCTGCTGATAGACCGTATGCTGGATTTCGCATTGCAAAACCAATTGCAGCACTAATGCCAGCTTTTGCAATAGCAGTTTGAATTCTGGTTGCAAGTTTATCCGCATTTTCTCGGCTGGTTTCAATACTGAGTACAGCAAACTCATCACCACCTAGACGAGCGACAATATCATTATTGCGTACAGTGTTTTTGAGGGTTAAAGCCATTTTTTGAATGAGTTCATCACCTGCAGCATGCCCCAAAGTATCATTGGTGATTTTGAGGTCATTAAGATCAATCATAAGAATAGCAACAGGGTGACCATATCGCTTGCAGCGCTTTTCTTCTAATACAATTAACTGGTCCCAAGCACGACGGTTAAAAAGGCCAGTCATGGGATCGGACAATGCCTCCATTTCAAACCGTTCAGCTTTACGTATGTACTCAGCGGCTTTTAATTCAGCTTGAATATTATAGCTAAGCACTTGTGCTAGCAGCTCAAATAATGGAGCTTCCTCGACCAGATTTTTAGATTGAGGTTCAGGATCGATTGCACAGAGAGTGCCAAAAAGGGACCCATCTTCTTTATACAGAGGTTGGCCGATATAGGCTTTAATTGGGACTAAGTGATTTATAGGTGCGTCTACGTAAACTTGAATATCAGGTGAATAGGGGGCAATGCGGGGCGCATTATTTTGTACCATGTGTGAGCAGAAAGAATCTGCCCATCGAAATACTTGTCCTGGCTTAACGTTATAGCCATTATCTTCACTTAGTAACACGATCCAGTCATCACCTTCGGTACGGGTAATCATCCATAACTTAAATCCAAATCGTTGAGATAAGAATTTTAAAATGGCTTGGCCAGCCTCTTTGAAATTCTTAAAGTTAATATTATTCATTAAGTTAGTCCGATGTTTGTACTAAGAGAGATGTGAAAAAAACAATTTTTAGACTACAGCGTCATATATTATAATTTTAAACTGATTAGCTCACTAATTATTCAAAAATTTAACTCACTTTACTTAAAATTTTTAGAAATTCCATCGGCTAATAAATAGGAATATTACTTCATATAATAAAAAGATAACCCACCACTGGGGTGGGTTATCCTGCAACAATAATCTTATTTTTTGTATTCAGTAATACTGATAGGTTTGTCTTTCATAAACTCTACAATACCTTCACCAGCTTTGAAGTGAATTGAAACGCCGTCATCATTGGCCAAACGCATACCACTTCCTGAAATAGCTCGTTTAAGGTGATAAACCTTGCCAGAATTATCTGTCATTTCTGCAGTTTCAAAATTATCTGAAGATTTCAATTCAACTGTAAGATCCATTGGACCAGTAAAATTAATTACCTGAGCTTCAGCTGGAGTATTGCTCACAACTTTTTCTTGCTCTACTTCGTTTTTTGGATTTGAAGTACAGCCAGTAATCGCCAATCCTAACAATGCTGCGCCTAACAGATATTTCATTGAGACTTACCTTTCTATTTATGAATCATAGGTATCTTTATATTAATTGTTATAATGTAACATTTAAAGACAAGGTTACACTTACCTTACATAAAGAAAACCCGCGGATAGCGGGTTAGTGATGCTTTACTTAGTTATTACAGACCTGGTCATGAGAGGTCTTAAGTCTAATATAAAGATTTAATATTTCAGAAGTAAGAAAGCTTTAGCACTGAATAGCATCTTTCTCTTTGTAGTGATCCAAAACCAAATCCATATCAGCCAGAAGTGCAACTTCAGAGTATTCACCGGGTGATAGCTTCAACAAGTTAGGCATATAGTTTTTTTCATACTCACGCGGGTAGTCTCTGCATAAGATCTTTACCCGCACATCTTGAGTGGTGAACTCTGAATCTAACTTTTCTAGGTATTTGCTAAGAATATTATCTGAGTTCTCAAGAGCTGTTGTGGTTGTGATTGGATCTATATCTTCATTAAGTTGCTTCTCACAACCAGTGAAGGCTAAAGACAAGAGTAGGGTGGTCGAAATTATTGTTTTCATAGGTCTGTTTTGTTGTTTTATTATACAAAGGATATATAAATTAAAAAAAAGTAAACCTGTCAAGATTACTTTTAAACTTTTAATTAAGTATGATCAATACTGTAAAATGGTGTTGAAATTTTTCTGAGCTTCTGTTATGGATTTAGAATATAAGGCTTTATCTAAGATCTTCAATAGTGGTGTTCTAACGGACATTGCTAAGGGTGATTTGTCTTATGTTTTTAAAATGGTAAATAAATTCTTTCCAGAAGACGATACTAAGCTTTCCTTGAAAGAGTTATATGAAAAAACATATCAAATTCTTCTTAGACAATACCCTAATGAGTATATCTATAAGAACTTAATAGCTAATAAAATTCTGTTAGGGCGCCACTCTTTGAACACAGCTACTATGTTGTCTGAGTTTAGAGTGGGAACCAATAAAGCTGATTGCGTGATCCTGAATGGCAAATCAACATGCTATGAAATTAAAACAGATTACGATTCTTTGGCTCGGTTAGATGACCAGTTGGATGCTTATACTCAGGTTTTTGACGATGTCTATGTTGTTTGTAGCCAAAAACATGTAAAGTCTGTTTTAGAAAAAACAAAAGCATCGATAGGTGTAATTTTTTTATCAGAAAAAATGACTTTTCAAGAAATAAGAAAAGCTCACCACAATGAAATTAAAAACAAAAAGCTGTTATTGCAAGCTCTTCGTAAGAATGAGTATGTGGAGTTGATTCAAAACTTAACTGGTGAGGTCTTAGAAGCTCCGAATACCCAGCTATTTGATTTATGCTTGGAAAAGCTATACTTAAATAATGATGAAAAAAAGTTAAATAGTTTATTTATTGAAACGTTAAAGAAATCACGAAAAAACAATGAACATTTTATAACTCATATGCCTAATTCTTTAGTTAATGCTATTATTAGTTATAAATTTAATAAACTTCAAATACGCTCATTAATAGACTATTTTGCTACTGAGGAAAAACTTAATGTACTATCCAATATTACGAGGAAAGCTTAATGAGTTGTTAGCGTTAAGAGAGTTAGCAAATCTTCCTGTTGATAAAAAGTTTTGTCCTGTTATTGAACCTGTTCGTAGTTCTTTAGCCCCCCTTTTTAGAACAATTAAAGAATTAAATGATAAAGAAATTGTTCCATTAATTTTTTTTAATCCGACTGTTGGGGATTTAGAAGGGTGTGGCTTTCACATAATAGAGGAGTTCAAGAAAGAAATTGAATTGCGCTATTTACCAGTATTCGCGGTAAAAGATAGTGTTGAAGATATTCGTTCGTTAATAGATCAATTTGAAGAATATGCTTTATTTCTAATTGATGGTTTAAGCAATAGTATTATAGATGCCTCAACTAAGGCTGCTTTAACATTCATAAGTTCTACAACAGCACCTAATCTAATAAAAAAATTAAATAATGTAGTTTTATATGATGATTTTTTTAAAAAGCAAAAAAGAAATGCCGATTACCCAGTAGAATCTCCATTCTCATCATTACATACATATTATAATGAATTCAGAAATGTTAATGGTTTTGGTGACTATACAATTTTAAGTGAAGAATATAATGAGTCAGGCGGACCGGCCTACGTAGTTACTATCCATGTTACTTATATCAACTCTAAAAAATTTGATGAAGCATTTGTTCGTCATTATTCTTCTGATACTGACAATGATACTCCAGCCAATCCTGGTAAAAAGTTTATAGAAGCATTAGAGAAATTTATTGTAGAAAAAAATGATCAGAAGATTGAGTTCCTAGACACATCAGCTAGTATTGATTTTCAGAAAATATATGATGCCAAACACTTTCCTGGTTTAGGTCAAGTAAAGAAAATTTCAATAATGCATCATATTGAAACTATTAATAATTATTTAATCAATAATTTAAATAATTGAGCTGATAATGAAAATAGAAAGATTTTGTTGTCAGCAATGTTTTACTGAAAAGAATATAGCTCAATTTATTTCAGAAAATGGCAATTTTAAATTGACTTGTTCTTATTGCGAAACAGAAAATGTACAGGCTATTAACCCTAAACTTATTTTTCAATTTGTAGAAAAATTTGCTTATGGTTTGAAAGAGGATAGTGCTGGAAAACCTTTGTTTGATGTACTTAATGAAGATTTCTGTTTTTTTGAGGATAAAGTAATTGATAAGATGAGTTTGCTTACGAGTATTCTCGATGAGAATCTCGATATCCTTGATAGAAGGTACTTTGTACCAGATTTAGACTTAATAAAAGATAGTTGGATTGAATTTTGTCAGGAGATTACTACTAAAAATAGATTTTTCCCCCAGACTAAATTATATAAAGATATTTTCACCAATACTAAAGAAGAGGATAGAGGTCAAACAAATGCTTTTATATTATTAGTAGATTCATTAACTAAATTTTATTCCACAGAAAGATGTTTTTACAGAGCACGCGTTCATGAAAGCAAATTATTAATTGATCAAATGAGGGCACCTCCTTCTATTACTGTGACTGCTGGTCGAGCAAATCCTATAGGTATTTCTTATTTATACTTGGCCGAAAATGAAAAAACATGTATTGCAGAAGTTCGCCCAAGTAATGGTAGCTTAGTTAGTGTAGCTACTTTTAATTTAAAAACTACTTTAAGTATTTTAGATTTAACTAATCCAAGAAAAAAAGCCTCCTTTCTTTTACAAGAAAGTGAAAGTTTAGAAAATAGTTTGATTCATATAAACCTATTAGAGATATTTGCCAAAGAGCTTTCCAAACCTGTTCTGCCTAATAGAACACATTTAGATTACATACCAACTCAATTTATTTGTGAATTTTTTAAAACAGTATGTGGTTTTCATGGTCTAGTTTTCAATAGTTCTTTTGGTAATGGTAAGAATATAGTTTTATTTGATCAAAATTTAGTTGAAGATGACTCAATGAAATATTTTAGGATTTCAAGTATTGATCATAACTACAGTTTAGACTAAATCATTTACATATTATTAAGCTCAATAACTTATTCAAAATGGTATTTTGTATACAGCAATTCATTTTAACTAAATAAAAAGCTGAATACGCTTAAACTTTTTATTTGCTTCAATTTCTGTTTTATAAAACTTGTCTTTATCAGTCGAATCCATAAATTTAGCAAAAGTATTGGATTCGAGTAGACGATATAGAAATCTTTCGCCCGTCTGAAGTACTACAGTCAACAAGTGGTGCTGGTAAAACACATGACCGATCTTAGATGAATTTATTTCAATTTTTTGCATTATGTTTATTAGCTATCCCTAGTCACTAGTACTTAATCTTTAAGCGCCCTGAGTCAACCGAAAATCAACTCAGGCCGCCTCAGGTTCACAGTGTTTAAAATCCTTCGTAATTACAGACTTCTATGCTTGAAATAAAATCGAGAGGCATAGTCAATCTCTCAGCAGTAATAGTTTCGAAATGAATCCAGATAGCAGCATCTCTATTCTCAAAACTAATACTTACAATCTTCACTAAATCATAAGGCTCAACATTATGGGTCAGAATAATATTGTAAAGTTGATCTGAACGTACGTAAGAGATAAGCATTTGATGGATTGCCGCTTGTTCATCACTACTTAGTTCACTGTATTTACTTAGTTCGGGTAAGCCATATTGCGTATTCACTTCAATCCTTATTAATCTTAAGTTTTCTGTAGAAAACGGCGATTCTATCAATTTAGACAAAGCTGAATATATTGGCTTTTGTTAATTCTTTCTTATCAACCATCTTTTGGCCAATTTTCCTTCTTCAGCCAACAAAAATTGATTGGGGGATTTATAGCGCAGAATACTTCTCTAAAAACTCATCTATCCATCCTTGTGCCACTTCAAGATTGGTTATGTCAGTCAGCTTTAAATTCGTCTCTTCTGCTTCGTTAAAGCCTTCAATAATAGCTTCAAAGATATTTGCTTCACTAATGACCTCACGTGCTATTTCAGCAGCGTCATAGCTTTGCTTGGCCTTCTTAAGCGAAGCTATTTGCTTATCAATCCCTTCACCGATTTTACCTAATGCCAACTTAAACTCTTGACGATTAATTGTTAGCGCAGTTTTGGATTTATTAAGTGTTGCGATCATTGTGGTTTCCTTCTTTTTTTGGGGCTACTATATTCAACATCTTGATAAAACCTAAGCCGCATATAGCGGCTTTTATTTTTTTAAGGTTTAACTAAAGCAGATTCCAGGCGACCAATAAAATCAATTTCATTAAGCTGCTCATTAGTAATAAATTCATCTGGATAGCGAATCTTGTCAGGATTATCACTTGCAAGCCTTACTGTTGTGCCGCCTGCATAGCTTATAAAAATCCTTTTCATTCTTAGCTCGTAGTTATGCTTAAAAACATACACCGATCCACTCTTAAGCATGCCTGGATCTTTATCAGCCACATCAATAAAAAGAGGGCTGTCTGGTGCTACAGTTGGCCACATACTGTATTCATCAGAATAAATAACTCTTAGGTTTTCAGGCTTTGCTTGTATACCCAAAATCCTAAGAAGTGATGGGTCAATATTTAAATATTCACTTGGGTCTTCTAAAAAATTTTCTATCCCGCTTCCACAAGAAGCTTTTACATCCCTGTACACCGGTATTTTCACATTAAATTTTTTTTCTTCAGTACTTCTAAATTCGATTGGAGAAATATAAATATCTCCTTTTTTTTCAGAAGCCTCAACCTGAACTTCTGGCTTCTGCTCTATTAGCTCCAAATTAGCATCTGTAAGTACAGCAACAGATATACCTGCCCAAGTAGAAATAGCATCAAGAACCTCTCTTCTGGGTTCTTTTGTAAGACCGCTCGCAACTCTAAATAAAGTAGCCTGTGGAATCTGGATCTCTTTGGAGAGCCTGTTTGGATTAGTTTTGTGTTTCTCAAACAGGTACTCAATATTCTTTTTTAAGAATGGGTACATCTGAAAGTCCTCGTAATATATTTACATTTTATTCAAAAAAGAATAATTAAACCGAAATAATTCACTTATGCATTGACAACTATTCATAAGTGAATAAGAATAAAATTAAAGTGAATTAGAGGTAGAGAAGCATGAACCTTAAAGAAAAGATCTTATTTCTACGCAGTCAAGGTCTTAGTCAGTCTGAAATTAGCAACCGTACAGGTATAGCTCAAAGCTCTGTATCAAAAATCGAAAATGACGAGCAGTTTGATGTGTCTTACAGCAAGGGTGCCGCTCTGGATCGTTTAGTAAGTGAAAGAACTCAACAAAACCAAATACTGGCATCTGCTTAAACCCATTATTACCAGATAAGCATTTGAAATAAATGTGAATAAACAAAGGGATTCACACATGGAATTCAGTAAAGAAGCGCAAAGCGCAATGTACAAGATGGTTCACCAAACACCAGGTATTGATCCAAAGCAGATTGCCGATGTTTTGGGCGACTCACATAAAACCGTTTTGAACTATGCAAATCCAAATATGGACTACCTGCCAAGCCTGAAGAAGTTCGAAATGATGCTTTCTTTTACTGGCAATCCAGTAGTTCTGCGTGCATGGGCACATCAATTAGGATTGGCTCTAATTCCTACTGGTTGTGACGGTAGTAAACACCATGAGCTATCAGTAATTGAAGCAATGATGCAGGGAAATATCTGCAATGGGCAGGCGAATCAGAAGGTATATGAAGCCTATGAAGATGGCGTAATCACACCGCAAGAATATGAAGAAATTCACAACATTTTTCAGCGGATTATCGAGTTTGCTACAGCAGCAGATCAAGCAGCGCTTAAACAAATGAAGCGTTATACCGCTAATCCACATAAAGAAAAAGCCTGAGGTTAGAACTCAGGCTTATTCAATTCATTAATTATCGGAACCAATGAATATGAAATCAAATTTAGCACATGAACCACCAATACCTCAAGGGCAAGTAGTTCATTTTCCAAAAAATGAGCGCAAAGCTATGTCGAATAAAGAAGAGCGCTACACCAAGATGCCAAATGGTTTAATTGATGGTCAGATCATGGCCCAGTTAAACGATAAGGCGTTTAAGTGTTTAATGTTTGTCATGCGTCAAACCATTGGATTTGACCGCGTATCTCACCCAATCGCCATCACTCAATTTCAAAAATATTGCGGTATCAAAAAACGCGATACGGTTATGTCATGTATTCGTGATCTGGAAGAACTTGGCTTGATCAAAGTTGAGAGAACAACAGGCTGTCTAAGTGAATATCAATTCACTCCTGACCAGTACCGCGAAAAGGGACTAGTACCAAATGAGGGTAGTACCCTTAAAGGTGATGGGACTAGTACCACCAAACGGGACGGGACTAGTACCGCGAAAGGTGACGGGACCAGTACCGTTGAACGGGGCACTATTAAAGAAACACTTAAAGAAACATTTAAAGAAAACTTTAAAGAGAAAAACGCGCAGGAAAATTCAGTTGATCAGGTATTGAATCTCTGGACACCAGATTTACATTCTCTGAATTCTTGGTTACAGCGATCAGGTGAAACCCCGATGACCCAAGAACTGGTGAATCAGATTTTACTTGAAGTGAATGCTCACTACGAACCACGTTTGAACGCAGGCTTGATCACAGACACCCAAATGTATTCAAACTTCGTGAAGTGGATCAAACGTAAATACACTCAAAAAACGTATCAACCTTCTGAAAAACAAAATTCTAATCTGGATGTGAATACAGCTTGGGCAGACCAAGCATCGCAACATCACGCACCAGTGAATTCATCAGTGCAGATCCCGGAGGACTTTGTATGAACGCAATGTCGATGCTGACTCAGGGATTAAAACAAACACAAGCGATCTGCTCGAAACACAAAATAGCGATGGTTCAAGCCGGTCCATATCACAAATGCCCACAATGCGCCGTAGAGTTTCTGGAAGAGCAAAAGCGCAATGCACAAGCTGAAATTGATCGTACCGTACGTGAAAAACACTTTGCAGGGGCAATGCTTCCAGAGCGCCATGCAACATCAGGTTTTAAGAATTACAACGTTCAACACGCTGGACACCAGAACGCACTGAATCAGGTTGTTTCCTTTGCCAAGAACATGATCAGCGGCCACAGAAACAATTTTGTGATGGTTGGACCTACTGGTACAGGAAAAACTCATCTCAGCTGCGCTACGGCTCGAACATTGCTCAACAAAGGCAAGTATGCACGGTACATCACCAGCGAAGATCTGGCACAGCGAATCATGAACGCATGGGAGCAGCCGGACGCTACAGAAAAATCTGTGATTTATGATTTCAGCCAGTACGACCTGTTGATCCTGGATGAATATGGATTGCATGACCGTGATAAACGTCGGGAGTTGGTGCACAAAGTCCTGTATGCACGTTATGACCGCATGAAGCCGACCATGCTGATTTCTAATCTGACATTAGCTGAGCTGCAAAAGGATTTAGGCGATCGTCTTTGGTCTCGTTTTCAACAGGGTGGCCTAACCTTGGTGGAATGTAATTGGGCAGATCAGCGTGTAGGGGGTGGGGTGTGAATACAACAATTGAAGAATTTTTGAAAAATGGTGGCGAGATTAAGCAAATTGATTCTGATGATCAGTCAAAAATCCACAGGAAAGTTAGCTTTGAAGATCAGATAAGTTTGATGCTTTTTGCTTGTTATGCCACTACGCCATTTTCAGTGAAGGACGTGCAAGAAGCTGTTTTTGATTTCCATAGAACCACTATTTACAGCCTGCTTCAGGAGCATGTCAAAGGTGGTTATTTGGAGCGTGTATCAGAGAGTCATTACCGTGCAACTGCATATGCCAAAGACATTATGAATGTAAAGGGTGAAATTGCCGTATGAAGGATCTAAACAAAACATTGATGTTTATTTTCATGGCAATTGGCGCCGTCGTTTTGTGGATGTGGTGTGAATGACCAGCTACTCAATCGCTGAATACAAAAAGATGGTTAAGGCCACCAGACCGAAAGGGCGCTCCAAGCGTCCTAAGGTTAAAAGTGAAAAGATACCGAATGAGTTTGAAGCAAAGCTGGCCAGAGAATTAAAGACTTTAAAAATAGATTTTGAGCAGGAATTTAAATTTCACCCGGATCGTAAGTGGAAAGCAGATTTTCACTTGATAGACAAAAAGATATTAGTTGAGGTTGAAGGTGGGATCTGGACCGGTGGCAGGCATACAAGGGGTAAAGGGTACTTAGGTGATCTAGAAAAATATAACGCAGCAACAATGATGGGTTTTCAGGTAATACGGTTTAGTACAGATCAAGTGAAGTCAGGTCACGCGATCCAGCAGATAGAGAAGATGGTAGGGGATTTAGGATGAATGCAGCGGTAAAGGCAAAAGTAATGGATTGGGCGAAGTACAACATTGATGGGTGGTTGGAACAGTTTGGGGCATGGTGTGAAACCGTTCGGATGAAGGGCGGAGATTTGCCAGATGGGTTACATGTAAATCAAATTTATTGGTTGATCCGTGAGGCTGATAAAACTCCGCGTAACTCTAAATGCTATATCAAGTGCGAGATCAGTGACTTCGAAGCAGATCAAATACAGGAGTTGCTAAGAGGTATTTTTAGATCTGATGCGGTGGATTATGCGGCCAAGTATGCCGTGATGTGTTTGGTCAAGCATAAGGTAGAGAATCGTAGCTTAAGTGCGGTAGCAATGATTACAAACCAGTCAAAAGGTCAAGTGAATATCGTAGTGGGGTGTGCTAGATTCTATCTTGCTGGTAAATATAATTTTTTAAGAATGGAATGAGAGATGAATTTGGTAAAGGCTATAGAGGGCAAAGATTTGTTAGAAATTGAAAATAATATTAATAAATTTATTAAAGATTATGAAGGAGAACTTCTGCAATTTCAGGTATTCAGAAATGATACATATAACAAGTTCGAAGCCATCATTTCATATAGGCAATCAATACCCACTCAAAAGTAATTGACCGTTTAAACGAGATATGGCATATTTCTGTTATAGTGACCGAAGTGTACGTGATGCACTAAGTTAATAAAGCTCGCCAAGTGGCGGGCTTTTTTGACATTATTTATTCATAAAATTAAGTGATAATGCCTTTTTGTTTTTGAGCTCTAATTGAAATGGCGATTTTAACTGTTAAAAAACTAGAAGATACTCTCGGTAAATTAGTGGCTGAAGGCAAAAAGCCTGAAAAGATTTTATTAGGCTATAAAGCGTATGGCGAGCTAATGAATGATCGCAGCTTTTTTGAGGAAGTGGCTGGCTCGGCAATGGATCCAAACAAACGAAAATATAAAAATATTAAAATTAAGGTCACTCAAGACGAATACCAGTTTAACGTGAAATGTCAAAAATAGGTTTAAGCATCAAGGAAAGCTCGCCAAATGGTGGGCTTTTTGTTATTTAAAATATTGTTATTTTTATATTTAGCTAAAAAGCAGTTTAATAGTATCCACTATGCTATAAGTCGACTCCGTTATCTATTTTAAATAATCAAATGAGAGCGAATGGATGATGAAGATGGGTATGGATGGTGTGAGCTTATATATGCTGAAGCACTAAAACTATATAGACCGTCGAAATATGAAGCAGTTAATAAACTTAGATTCCTTGCCTCAATTTTAGAGCTATTTGCTGAAATACGGAATGAGGATGCAATTGTTGAAGTTAAAGCTGCGAATATAAAATTTAAGTTTAGATCGGCTTTGTTGCATAAATATGTAAGCATCTGATTTAAATAAATTTAATTTTGGATCAAAAAATAATCAAAACTTTTAAAATCATATAGTTATGAAATCTTTGTGCAACAAAGCCGTTTAGATCTAAGAATTATGTATTTTGGGTTTTTGAAATACCTGATTACAAAGATCGAAAATTATACTTGGCATATATGAATAATCACTTAAGTAAGTTATTAATAGATTAAAAAGAAGCTCATCGAAAGGTGGGCTTTTTTATTGCTTAAAATTTATTACATGAAAAGAAAAGCAACTTAAACTCTACATTTGAAAACAGTTTCTTAATATTCTCTATACTTTCTTATCGAAGCCTTGGTGCTATATTGTTTTTGCGATAAGAAGAAGATGCAATACGAAGAAAGTGACTACAGCACTGGCCCACTTATTTGACGAGTAAGTGGGCTTTTTATTGCCTGTAAAAAGGCGACCCAAGCCTACTGGAGTGCTGACCAGTGGAACATGCCATCGAGTAAACTTCCTTCGGGAATTCAGACTAGGGAGTAGCGTCCCGACCTAAAGAGGATTGAAAGCAAGTAAAGCAGACCGTGCATGTTAGGTGTGTGTGATTGTGAGTAGCGTTTGGCCCTGCGAAAAGGGCTTTTTTATTGCCCTGAGAAATACTAGTGTAATCACACCAAGTTAAAATGCTTGATTAACCAGGAAGGAATCTTGCTTAGTTCGACAAAGTTAATGACATTATTTCAGTAATGAATATTATAAATTTATGTTTTATAAGTGAAAATAACTGACATTTCTTGCGACATGATTGCTTGATTGTCCAGGAGTAAATCATGCTTAGATTACTGATGTGTTTATTCGGCCTGCATGGTGCGACTGAGATCGATTACACGGTTGATGATGAAGAAATCAAGGTATGTCGTGATTGTATGAAAGAAATAAAGTGACTTAATTCACTTTAATCGTTAAAATCACTTGGTAATTAACAGTTTATTTTTAAAACGAGTTAGATCTCAAATATAATACATATTATCTTACCGATTATTCAAAATCTCCACATTTTGGATTTCAAGTTTCGCCCACATCGACCCCAATGATGTGGGTTTTTTTTGACTAAAATTCGCCGAACGTATTACGGCAAACAAAGCCCCTCGCATTCTAGATGTTGAGGGGTTTTTCTTTTCTTATTGGTGATTACATGACAGACAAAGTACAAGCGAAACAAGACTTAGAATTTTGCAGTGCTGAGCTGTCTAAGTATCAGAATCTTAGTAGATCGGGATTGACGCGGTCAGAGATGCTAACGATTGACGGCATCATGATTAAGCTAAAAGAGCGCATTAAGAATTTACGTGAAGCATTGTATGCGTGATTCAAAGCGATTAGCGGCAATCAGAAAGCTGCCATGTATTCGATGCGGCAATCCAAACTCACAAGCGGCTCACAGTAATTCAGCCAAGCATGGTAAGGGTAGATCGATCAAAAGTTCTGACCGGTTCACAATTCCACTTTGTTTTAAATGCCATGCTGCATTCGATCGTTTTGAATTGGGTAATCGGGCAGAGAGTGAAGCGATGTTTGATCAGTGGTTGGTGAAAGTGGATCGGATGTTGGCGATGGAAGATAAAGAGGTGTTTTGATGAAGCAAGCTACGTTTTCACCAGTATTTGCATCCATGTATTGTGGTTTGTGCGACATTGCCAGAAACAACGGCTATGCACTAACAGTTCACGGCACTATGAATCTTGATTTTGATTTAGTTGCCATCCCGTGGACAGATCAAGCAATTGAACCGGAAGATTTGATCAAGTTGATAGCTGATCGTTGTAATTTGCTAACTGGCCAAGAGTTTGGCACGGGAATATACCAGCAGGATCCAGAGATCAAACCTCATGGTCGATTGGCTTGGCTGGTTATAGTTGGTAGTGGTGCTGCTTTAGATATCAGTGTCATGCCAAAGCTAAGTAATTGAAAATATTATCGTACGAAGTTTTAGGAGATAGGAAATGCAAAAAGCCGTGTTTCCTATCCAGAGTCATGCCGACATCACCAAAGCCATTAACTACATGCATACGAACTACACCCAGGCGATTAATGAGGGTAAGCCGTTAAGGGTGGTGATTGATCGGAAACAGGATGATAGGTCAACTGCACAGAATAGGCTCATGTGGATGTGGTTAGGTCAAATAGAGAAAAAGACTGGTCAGGATAAAGATTCACTCCATTATGAGTTTAAGAAGCGCTTTCTGATTTATATCTATCGTCGTGATGATCAAGAGTTTGCTGAGACCTGTAATGCGATTGCAATGCTTAAGCAGAATGAATGTGAAGAATACAGAGTGATTGCAGAGCAAGTGATAAGACTTTGCAGTACAACCAAATTAAGCGTTAAGCAGATGACCGAGTATTTGAATTACGTGCATGACTTTGCTGTGACTCAGTTGCATGTGCATTTGACTGTGCCGGATGATTTGAAGTGGTGTTGTGTAGAATAGATATTTCAAATTTCAAAAAGCCCATCAGGTAGATAGGCTTTTCTTACTAATCAAAAGATTGAGCGATGATTTACTTTTTATCTGTATTTTCTTTTTGATCATCTTGCTCTTTAGTGGAGGTTGTATCATTTTGATTGGGTTTATCTTGTGTAGGCTTCTGTGTATGGTTTTCTGATTTAGGCTTGTTTTCAGTAGCATTATTTGAAAATTGATTGAAAGAAGCTTTTTGAGCGGTATTTGTATTAACTAACATAGTTTTCTCAATTTTTGTTGCCGAAGATTCGACCTATTCAGAGTGACATACTAGTAGCACTTACAATGGGATGATTTGGAGGGATAAGTGTAGATATATGTAGGATTTAAATGTTTATATCTTATTTATATTTCAAAGGTTTTTATAATAAACCGGTCGCCAGATTGATCTGTATCACTATTTAAATAGTCAAGGTATTTAATTTATATCTTCTCGATACATTGCTGATACAAGGGGTGTATATGGACGAAAAAGAATATTTCTGGAAAACCAAGAAGCGTCCAATCAAAACCAAACCCCGCAATAAGCCACTACCGAAAGCCAAAGAAAAATACTTAGAAGCAGAAGAAACCCTATTTCAAGAATTAGAAGAACATGCCATTGGTTATCGTCGAAAGTTTCAATTTGAATCAACCAAAAATTGGCGGTTTGATTTTTATATTGTGAAGCTGAACCTTCTTATAGAAATTGTGGGCAGTCCATGGGCGGTTGGTCGTGGTGGGAAAAAGATAGCGAATTCATTTAATAAGTATGATCTTGCTGAAGATCAAGGTTATACATTTGTGCGCCTTGAACCTCATCAGATTGAATCGGGTTATGCAATTAACTGGATTCGAAGTCAGTTAGAGAGATTAGAAGATGGAACAGTTCAGACCATTCCCGCCGTCGGATCTGATTGATCAGGCTGAGGAAGAGGAAGCAATCCGATTAGCACCTGCACCAGAGCTTAAAGAGTGGGTCATGAATAACTGGCTTACTTTAGGTGGTGAGTTACATAACCCGGATCATGATCATATTGCTGAACTACTCCATGACAATGAAGAGTTCCTTGCATTCGCATGGGCATCATCTGCCGCCGTAGCGAAAAAACGTATGGTGCTGGGCCAATGTGAAAAGGTCATGTTTAACCAAGGTGGCTGGAAGAAAGCACGTCAAGAACAGCAAATGCGTGATTGGTACGGCTTTGTACCTCAGTACCTGATCACTGTGGATGCTGCATTCTGTGAACAGGCTTCAGATCGTGAATTCTGCCGGTTGATTGAGCATGAGCTGTATCACATTGGGGTTGAGCGCGATGAAGATGGTGAAATTATTTATAGCGATATGACTGGATTGCCTAAGCATTACTTGGCTGGCCATGATGTTGAAGTGTTCTTTGGTGAAGTTAAACGATGGGGTGCAGACGAGTCTGTCAAACGACTTTTGGAAATTGCCAAGAATGCGCCGTTTGTATCAGAGGCAAGTATGGCTGCGTGTTGTGGGAACTGTGTGATTGGTTAAATTTTTTTGCCTGTCTTGTACGACGTAGAACGACAAAGAGGTGTTTATGGCAGCATTAAAAGAGCCTGTAAAAATGTTTATAGTTCAGTCTCTTGCTTGCTTTGAAACCCCTCAACAAGTAGCAGACGCGGTAGAAGAAATATATAAGATCAAGATTGATCGAAAACAATGTCACAGTTATGACCCGACAAAATATGCAGGTCGTAATCTCAGTAAAAAATTAAAGGATTTATTTGAGCAAACTCGCAAAGAGTTTCGTGAAAATATTGATGATATTGCGATTGCTAACAAGGCGTTTCGTTTACGTGAGCTTCAGAAGATGTATGAGGATTCTGGAAAAAATAAACGGGCAAAACAAAATCTGCTGAAACAGGCATTCCAAGAAACAGATGGCCGTGTGACAAAGCAGGAAATCACTGGTCCAGACGGCGGGCCAATTCAACAAGAAACCAAATCAACGCATCAATTCACACCAGATGAGCTTAACGGACTATCCGCTCAAGAGCTTTCGCGTTTAGCAATTAATGGCAAGTTATGACTTATGCAATCGAAGATATAGCGCCACTAATTAAAGAGTGGACGATCAATACACGTCTGCCTGAAATCATTGAAGAAATGAAACGGCGTTATTACTACCGGATGCTGATAGAGCAGAATAAACTAAGTCGAGAGGCTGAAATCTACAGATGTAAGAATGATCCGGCTCATTGGTTTAATCACTGGGTATGGACTTACGATCCACGGGGCATGCCTTTTGGACTGCCTGCGAATATTCCTTTTGTTTTGCGTCCTGGTCAGGTTGAACTCGTTGATTGGCTGATTGAACGTGAAGGTACCCAGACACACGGTTTAATTGAAAAAAGTCGTGACGAAGGGATGAGCTATGTAGTCTTGGGCTTTTATTTGCACCGGTGGTTATTCGTTGAAGGCTTTGCTGGTGGCGTCGGTAGTCGTAAAGAAGATCTGGTTGATAAAAAAGGCGATCCGAAAACGTTACTGCACAAATTTAGGGATATGTTTTCCAAGCTGCCAGACTGGATGAAACCTAAAGGCTTTGTCGAGAAAGTGCATGACAACTACATGCGAATCATCAACCCGGACAACGGCGCAACGGTTACGGGTGAGGCTGGTGACAATATTGGCCGTGGTGGTCGTACCACAATGTACTTTCTGGATGAATGGGCATTCGTAGAGCGGCAAGAAGCTGTTGATGCTGCCATTTCTCAAAACACAAACGTACATATCAAGGGATCTACACCAAACGGTATTGGGGACAAGTTTCACCAGGATCGTTTTAGTGGTCGTTACGCCGTTTTTACGATGGCATGGCGTGATAACCCAGATAAGAACTGGCAGGTCGAATTTAATGGCAAGCTAATTCATCCCTGGTATGAAAAACAATTGGCCACACTTGATGACATCGTTTTAGCTCAAGAAGTTGATATTGATTATGCCGCGTCAGTAGAAGGTGTATTGATTCCATCAGCATGGGTGCAGGCTGCAGTCGATGCTCATCTCCATTTAGATATTCAGCCTTCAGGCGAACGTATGGGTGCTCTTGATGTGGCAGATGAGGGTAAGGATAAGAACTCCTTTGCTGCACGTCATGGCATCGTACTGCAGTATTTGGATACCTGGTCAGGCGTTGGTGATGACATCTTTGGCACAACTCAGAAAGCAATTGATGCTTGCCTTGATTTACGTTTGAACTCCTTTTACTACGATGCTGACGGTCTTGGTGCTGGTGTCCGTGGTGATGCTCGAGTCATTAATGAGCAGAATCGATCTAAAGGGATACCGGAGATCGAGGCCAATCCATTCCGTGGCTCAGGTGCAGTTCATAACCCTGAGCAGGAAATGGTTGAGGCGCGTAAAAACGTAGACTTCTTTGCCAATCTTAAAGCTCAGATGTGGTGGTCACTACGCATAAGATTTCAGAATACTTATCGAGCCTTACAGGGTATGCAATATGATCTAGACAATCTTATTTCGCTCTCTACCAAAGACATAAACAAGCAGGAGCTTGAACAGCTCAAGCGAGAGTTATCGCAACCCACTTATACAAAGAATGGTGCAGGCAAAATCTTAGTCAATAAGCAACCGGACGGGGCCTTATCTCCAAACCGAGCAG
Organism: Acinetobacter sp. L-24; assembly: GCF_056857555.1. The sequence continues at coordinate 52,816 of NZ_JBSXNI010000042.1, forward strand.
ACAGCATCATGATTTGCTTTAGTGATATCCGTGAGCGAAAACGGAAAAAACCTGCAGGTGCAGGTACTCGAACCTATTGATAAGGAAAAAACATGGCAAAGTCTAAAAAGGACAAAGCGTCAAAGAAGGCTTTGTCTTACGGCAATTTATACACTCAAGAAGCAGTCACTCAGTTTCTGGTGAACTTTGGCAAGCAACCAGATACCGATGAAGTGCTGCGCAAAGCTGGAATTACACGCCACAGATTGCGTGTACTGCTTGATGATGACGAGATTGCACAAGTAGTTGAAACACGGATTGATGCACTTTTAGCAACGCCATTGCGAATTGAACCAAATGATACGGATGAAGCGGAAAAGCTGAATCTCATCCTGAAAGAATGGTTCCATGAAATTGCGACTGCTGCCATGAGTGCACTGTTCTTCGGGTACTCGGTTCAGGAAGCTGTATATGAGCTAAAGTCGGAAGGTTATATTGGTTTGCAATGGATTGGTGAAAAACCGATGCAATGGTTTGAGCCTAAGAATGATGGTCGGCTAATCTATCGTCAGGATGGAAACAATGCAGAGCATGAGGTAGATCAAGCATTCAAATTCTTCTTAACACGCCGTAAAGCCACATACGAACAGCCATATGGTAAAGCGCTATTAGCCACGCTGTATTGGTTATTCTTCTTTAAGCAGAATGGCTTCAAATTCTGGGCGAAATTCCTCGAACGTTTTGGAACACCAATCTTACTGGGTAAGTGCAAAGATACTGAAACTGATGATATGAGCAAAGCCTTGTTAACTGCTCATGCTCAAAGCGTATTGTCGATTGATGCAGATGATGATGTTCAGATTCTTTCCGCACCAGGAACAAACGGTTCAGCAGGGGCAGCGTTTGAGGCATTTAATAATCAGCTGATTCGTCAGATCCAGAAAGTTGTACTAGGGCAGACACTTACCAGCGGGACTGATGGGAAGGGAAGCTACAGTCTTGGTCAAGTGCATGAAAATGTACGAATGGATAAGCTTAAATCTGATATTAGGCTTGTCACACCAACTTTACAGGCTGTGGTCAATGCTCTATGCGCTTTAAACGGTTGGGGGGATTATGAAGTGATGCTTGGTGAGAAACCAAAACCACTGAATAAGGACCAAGCAGAGCGTGATGTCCATTTAAAGAATGCGGGTGCAAATCTGTCTAAAGAATATTTTGTTCGCGAGTATGGTCTACAGGAAGGGGATTTGAATGAGCAGGTTCCTACCAGCTTCAATCAATTCTCTGCATTACCTCGCCAAGCATTCAACTTTAAAGCATCAGCCAATAAGCTCTCGCCAGAACAGCAGGAAGTTGAAGAACTGACTGATGGTCAGGATGAATTGCAGTTACTGAAACCGGATAAGGTCAAGGAATTGGTATTCAAGTCTGATAGCCCTGAAAGTCTGGCTTATAACCTGATGCAATTAATACCTGGTGCAACACAAACTCAGTTCACAGCCAATTTAGATCAAGCTTTGTATGCTGCGGATGTGTTGGGGTATGTGACAGCTCAGAATGGGAAGTAAACCATGCAACCAGTCACATTCCTTGAGGCGCTTCGGTACGCTCACAATAAAAAGATCGTGCTGCCTGATGAGTTCTATTCGATGGATCTAAAGACTCGGCAGATGGCTACTACGGTTAGCTTTCTATCGAGGCTTGAGCAGATTGAGACGGTCATTAAGGCAGTCAATAAATCTATTGCCGATGGCGGTACCTTTAAAGATTTTCAGAAGCTGATTGAAGAGTCTGAAATCATTCTGCCAAAGCATTACCTGGACAATGTATTTCGTACCAATATCCAAAGTGCGTACGGTCACGGACGGTGGCAACAGCAACAAAGAAACAAAGCTAAACGACCATATCTGATGTATTCGGCGATCAATGATAGCCGGGTACGTCCTAGTCATTTGGCTCTGAACCGGATTGTTCGGCACATAGATGATCCATTCTGGCTGACACATTACCCGCCCTTGGGCTTTCGTTGTCGTTGCACCGTGATTGCCTTAACCGAGAAGCAGGCATTGAAATACGGGATTACACCTGAAGATCAATTGCCGGAAGTTGCTGAGGCATTGGATTGGAGTTCTCATCCGCTGCAGTTTGGTGAACTTGAAACACTGGTGGATAAAAAGATCAGTACTTCAAGTCTGGATAAAGAATATCTACTCGAACAGAAAGAAGTCATCAGGGCAGAATGGACGGCGAGTAAAAAGCTCACTAGTCTGTTTGCTCCTATAGATGATAAAACTCGGGACCTGTTCGACACGGTGGCCAATACAGTTATTCCACTTGATCCGCGCATTAGACCGAGTGCAATCCGCACCTTCCTGGATTATGTGCAGGGGAATGATTCAGCGCTGACCAGCTATTTAAACTCAGCTACAAGCTCTCTGGCTGATGATGTGCTTAAGCGCTGGCTGAGTACCGACATGGCAGCAATTCAAGCTGTGGCGAGCAATGCGGCTTCAACCGTAGTAGGTGCTGCAACTCTTAATCAAGTAGCGGCTTATCAGGTAGGGCAAACAGTTCAATTGAATGCGCCGTTGCTGATGGCTGATACAGCTTCAGGTATCGCTATTAAGATTGAGAATGCTCAAGGGCTAGGTATTGATCTAGACATCCTAAATGCTGGCAACGGCGTTTTGATACCGATGGGATTGTCTTTTGAAGTGGTTTCGATTGAGGTGGTTGAAGGGCAGATGATTTATACCATTCAGGCTTTAATGAATTAACTATCTGTATTAGATTAAGATGTTTTTTTAATACTTAGATAATATGGAAAGTTTAGTCAAAATATTAGCTGTTATCATCCCAATAATTGTCCCATTACTTCTTGCTTTTCTAAATTCAAAATATTCAATTAAAAAGCATCCTAAGGAGGAATTTGCGGAGGATGTTGTGGTTGCTGAAAAGTTTGCTGCTATCCATGATTCAAACATATCTCACTTAGTCAAAGATAGATTGGCACAACAGTTATTAGAAACTAAGAAAATTACCTATTTGGAAGTTGCATACTTCTATAAATACAGTGATATGGAAAAATGGATTAATGAGTATATCCGTGTAAAAGATAAGCTCAAATTGGTTCGTCATGGTAATGGAAAGATAATTAAGATCCATCATCCATATTCAAGAAGCAAAGTTGCATCTTTTGCTTTGGGTTATATTGTATTTGCAGCTATTGGGCTTCTACCTTTCTTATTTATTAATACCTTTATTGAAATTTTTGAAAGTCATATGCAATCAAAGCAATACTTGGTTATTTTCAATATATTTACATGGCCTATCTTATCAGTACTTGTTGCTCTGATCTTTTTGCTTGAAGGGTCCAAATATCAAACTGCTCATCGGTTTGTTAAAAAATTCGAAGCAGAGTCTATCAAGGTATAAGTCTTAAACAATTTGAACCGCTCCTTATGGGGCGGTTTTTTATGGAGCATGAAAAATGCCAGATCAAAATGAAGAAAGGCTGAAGTATCTCTTCAATGCCTCGGCAATTGAGGTGCCTAAAGCTGAAGAAGGGCAGAAGCGGAAATTTAAAGGCACTGCCTATGCCGGTGGGCGGGTAGATGGTCACTGGTATTGGGGGCGCTCAGGTGTGGTGTTTGATCTTGATGGGATTGAGATTGATAAGCCGACAGCCTTACTAGAAGAACACTTTGGTTCAAGTCGAATTGGTGTTGTTCAAACCGTAGATACCAATGGAAAGATCGACGTATCAGGTGACTTTCTCACGAATGCAAAAGCACAGGAAATTGTTCAGGACTCTGATGATGGTTTCCCGTTTCAGATGTCGATGATGATTGATCCTGAATCTATCGAAGAAGTGTCTCAGGGCAAGACAGTCACTGTGAATGGTCAATCATTTGAAGGTCCAATCACTATCTTCCGTCAAAACCGTATTCGTGAATTTACGATCTGTTCCACCGGTGCTGATCGCAATACATCAATTAAAGCCTTCTCGGGCAAAGCCAACCCAAACCCAACCAAAGAGGACACCAACGTGAACGAATTAGAACAGGCGCAAGCCGCACAAAAGCAGGCTGAGACTGAGCGCGATAATGCCTTGGCTGAACTTAAGCAATTCAAGGCGCAAAAGCGTGCTGATGAAATTGCAGCCCTAGAAACTGAGTTGAAAACCCAGTTTAGTGCTGAAGATAAAACCGCTTATACCAATATGGATGATTCTGTTTTTACCTTCGCGGCTAAGCAGCTTCGTCAATTCTCAGCAGGCCATACACAGCCACCAGCTGGCCAACAACCACAACAAGCACCAAGTGTGAATCCGGCATTTGCGCATTTGTTTAATCACCAGGCGAACGGTGGTCAGGGTGGTCAAGCTCCACAAGGTTCGGCTCTGGATCAGGCATTCAATCAATTTATGGCAGCGCAGCAACAAGGAGCTAAATCATGAGCCAAGTATTAACAGGCGCTATTGAGAATAAACAGCTGGTGGTTGGCGATGGTGTTCGTACCGAGAATGCCAAAGTAAAAACAGCAACGGCGTACAAGCGCGGGGATCTGCTAATTGTTGGTGCCAATAATGTGGCTGATCATCCTGCAGTTACCACGGGTGTGGTGGGTGACTGGAATGCTATTGCTGTATCAGATTTCACAGCAGAGCAAGCTACTTACCATGCTGCAAATAATCTTGAAATGCCGCTCTATGTACAGGGTGCATTTGATATTGCAGTAGTAACAGTGAATGGAACGCCGCTGACCACCGCTCAATATGATGCTGTACGCGCACAAGCATTAAAAAACAAAATCGAACTTCGTAAAGTTGTGGGGAACTAAGACATGAGTCAAACTTTTACATTTCAAAATGCACCGGTTGAATTGCTGGATGTGCCACAACTTGTATTGTTAACAGATACCACTCAAAAAGTTGATACCTGGTTGATGGATCGCTTCTTTCCACAACGTGTTTCATACACTAAAAAAGAAGTACCAGTTGGTGAGTTAAATACAGCGACTCCACTTGCGCCGTTTGTTACCCCAACTGCAGCAGGTCGTCAAATTAAAGTGGGTGAATCTGGCAACGTGAAATTCGTTAAGCCGGCTTATCTGAAACCAATGATGACGGTGATGCCAAGTGAAGTGCAGAACACTGCTCTTATCGCACGCTTACGTCAGTTTGGTGTGATTGCCACCGGTTCAAATCGTTTGTCTGATGCGGATCTATTGCTGATTGATCAGGCTCAAAAGGCTTTATATCTTCGTCAGTCAATTGAAAACCGAAAGCTATTAATTGCGCGTGATGTGCTTCTCTACGGTAAAACTACTTTTGCTTCTGCAGACTTCCCGATGTACGAAGTGGACTATGAGCGTAATCCAGCTTGTAACTACGCACCATTAATTAAATGGGGACAGGTTGGTGCTACTCCAGTGAAAGATATTCAAGCCATGATTGACTTGTCTATCGAGCACTCAGGTACATCACCTATCATGGCCTTGACCACATCTAAGGTATATAACACCTTAATCAAGGATCCAGAGTTCAAGGAGAAGTTCATTGCGCCGTATGCTGGTATCAGTGTTCCATTAACTCCGACTTTCGATCAAGCTGATAAGCCCCAATTCCGTGGCACAGTGGATAACATTGAAATCTGGACTTATGACGTGAGTCACAATATGGGCGGCTCCTCTGATCGCTTTATTCCTGAAGACTTTTTTGGTCTTGTTTCGGATGCTAATGGATGGATTGCACATTGTGCATTGCAAAATGTTGAAGCATTTGGCCAAGCTCTGGAATTCTATTTGGGTCAATGGCAAGAAAAGAACCCTTCAAGCATTCAATTGCTTGCTGAATCTTCTCCACTTGCTGTTCCGAATAACAAAAATGGTTTAGTCGGCGGTCGCGGATTCGTTTAAGGAGTAATACATGTCGAAGTACATTGCAAAACAATCGATCGGACATTTTCGTCCGGGTCAGGAAATCAAAGGGCTTGAAGCTAAACAACTTCAGGCCCTTTTAGCATCTGGGGCTATTGAAGAATATCAAGAGCCGGAAGAACCTAAGGCAGATGGCACGGCCGCACGCTTGGCTGAACTTGAAAAGGCCAATGCTGAGCTGACAGCAGCAAATAAAACCTTAACTGAAGCCAATCAGGCAGCAGTTGCGGACAAGGCCAAGGCTGATCAAGAAGTTGCTGAGCTAAAGGCAAAAGTGGCTGAACTTGAAAAGGCGAAACCTGCTGCAAAACCTAAAGCAGACCCAAAGTCTGCTGATGAAACCAAATAGGTGATCTATGTATGCGACTGAATCAGATTTGGTCGCACGATTTGGTGATGAGATTGGAAATCTAAAAACGATGCTTCCTTCTCAGTCCTCAGTAACTGATGCGATTCAAGATGCGACAGAGGAAATTAACGGCCATATTGGTGGTCGTTATCCTTTGCCGCTTCCCAATGTGCCCAGTAATTTAAAGCGTATGGCGTGTGACATTGCACGCTATCGTCTTTACTTCCAGCAACCCACCGATGAGGTGCGACAGCGTTATGAAGACGCAATTGCATTCTTAAAGCGTGTGGCTGATAACAAAGCACATTTGCAGATTCAGTTACCTGAAACAAACCAGATCGTGGATGACCAACCTAAAGGACGACCTTCAACGGCGCCAGTCGGCACTTCATATACCGGTGGTGTATTTGGGGATTCTATCCTGGATCAAATGCCCAGCATGAAGTGAGGTGTTTATGGCTTTTGCAATAACCATTCAGGCAGATAGTTCACCGATTGAAGCGGTGCTGAATCAATTAGGTGACTTTGATTCACTCAAGAGCCAGTTGTTTGATGAGATTGGTGCTGGGCTGGTCAACAGTATTCAGCATCGATTCTTAACCGGTACTGGTGTGGATGGTAACCCGTGGAAGATTTCATGGAGAGCCAAGCTGCAAGGTGGCGAAACGCTACGTGATACTGGCCGCCTAATGAATTCCTACACACACAATGTTCTTTCAAGCGGTGTGGAGGTGGGTACAGATGTTGCGTATGCAACCCATCTGCATTATGGCGCAACAATCCTACCCAAGAATGGCCAATACATCACCTTTGCAGTGGGTGGCCAATATCGGAAAGTTAAGCAATCCATTATTCCACCTCGGACTCAACTCGGTCTTGATGCGGAAGATGAAGTCATGGTTTTGGATATTGTTGGGAGTTTTATAGATGAGCACCTTCTTCGCGGTACGTGATGAGATTGCAGAAAAGCTGAAAGAAATTCCTGAATTTCTAAAGATCTATACGCCGTTGAATTCAGTCAGCGTAACAGAGATGTCACAAGTCACGCCATCTGCACATGTCAATTTTGTTCGTATCGACAAGAAAGCCAGTGCGGGTCGTGGAAGTATCAATCAGATCGGTCAGCAATGGGCGGTTACGGTTGCATGCCGCAATGCTCAATCTCAGATGACTGATGGACGTGCTGTAAGTGATGAAGCCGGGCTTTTGACTGAAAAAGTTATTCAACTTCTGTCAGGCTGGCAGCCTCAAGCATCGCGTACTGCACTAGATTTCATATCAGTTCGAGATGGGTATAGTCCAGGCTTTGCATACATCACTATTATTTTTGAATCACAGAAATTTATTTAGGAGCCAGTCATGGCAAAACAATACAAGGCAACTCAGCCTGTCGGTCGCTTTAAAAAAGGTGATGTAGTCGGCGGGCTGGATGATGCTCAAATTAAAAAATTACTGGCAGATGGTGTGATTCAGGAAGTACCTGAAGCTAAAGCCGCTGCTCCAGCCAAGAAAACCACAGGGGATGAAAAGTAATGGCTAAATCAGATTTAATCTCGCTTCAAGGCGAGCTTCATTTGGCGAAGATGGTTAATAGTGTGCCATCTGCCTTATTGCCCGTTGGTAATACACCGGAATTGCAGATCGCAATCTCTAGTGAATCCACTGATCACTATGAAAGTAAAACCGGCCTCCGTGCTAAGGATGCGGTACTACGCAAACAAACTGCAGTGGCTATCTCTGGTACGCTTGAAGAAGTAACAAAGCAAAACTTAGCAATGGTCCTAAGTGGCAAATCAATCGAAATCCCTGAAACTCAGCTGACTGATATTACTCTGGGTGCTGTAGAAGCTGGCGCCATGATTGACTTAGGACATCGTAATTTAAGTGAAGTGGATTTTAAAGACAGCTCGGATGTTGCCATCACTTCAGATAAATATGTACTGGATGCTGTTTACGGCACAGTCATTTTTAATGAAGCTATTGTTGGTTCAGTTAAGTTTTCTGCCAAAGCCGGTGCTAAGACACGTACTACAATTGCAACTAACCTAGGTAATGAATATCGCTTGCTGTTTAAAGGCATTGATACTGTTACAGGCGATAAGGTGATCTTAACTTTATGGCGCGTCGAATTTTCGCCAGATACCGAGTTTGATCTAATTCATGAGGACTTCGGATCTTATTCAATTGAAGGTGAAGCACTGGCAGATATCTCTAAAGCTAATGATGAAGAGCTAAGTGTATTTGGTCATATTGAGCGTTTTAGCGTAGCTGCATAAACCCATAAACCATACAGGCACAAAGAACTCCACGGCGCTATGCGTCTTTTTTTGTGCCTGCCTTATAGTAATAAGTCTTAAAACATTTAAGATGAAACTTAATAAATAGTAAAAAATAAAGATTATGTAATCTTTTGTTATTCTAATTTTCATCTGATGGGGATATAAAAGATATTCAGTTCATGTTAAGAATAAAACTGCTATGACTAAAATAGAAATATTTGTCTCCATCCTAGCCGTAATAATTATTTCTACTTTTATTTATCTTGTATGTCAGTAAGTTAGTAAGCTAAGAACCGCCTTTGGGGCGGTTTTTTGATAAGTGGAAGTTTCACCTGGCTATATAGGGTCAATTTTAAAAAGACTTAAAATAGTAAAACATAACTTTACAAATCCACTCTCCCGAGGCTTTAAATAAGATTGAAAATTAATGTAAAGTGTCGCCCTTAATACATGGGGATATTATGAAAAATTTAAGCTTATTCTTTTTTATTGTGATTTTAGCTGGGTGTGGACACAAGGAATCTAGTGGTCAGCCTCTTGATTTAGAAACAAGCAAAAAGGAACAGCTTGAATTTGCAAAAGAAGCTACAAAAGAATTCATTCCCAATCCTGATTCAGCTAAGTTCCGCAATCAAATAGGAGAGTGTGGAGAGGTAAGCTATAAAGAAGCAGACGGTAAAGATATTGGTTTTCAACGTTTCATTGTGCTTCAGAAAAATATAGTGCTTGTAGAAAATCAGACGGATCAAAAGCAATTTGAGTTGTCATGGAAGAATGCTTGTACGCCAAGCTGGAAGTAATTAAAAAGCCCTTTAATTAAGGGCTTTCTTTTATTCACCAGATGATTCAGATTTTTGATCTTTTTCATTTCCATACTCTAAAGCAACCTGTTGCGCTTCAGCTGCAGCAGTGGCTTCTATTGGAATCGAGTCAGCTGCGATAGCAACGGTACCGGTAAATCCCATTAAAGCTAAGATTAGAATTTTCGAATACTTTTTCATTTGAATTTCCTCTACGTTTCTAAGACTTAATTTCAGTGTAGAGAATGATTTAAATCGTGGATGTAGCAGCTATGTCGGGATATGTAAGATATTCAGGTCTAAAGTTATAGGTTTCTAGGTTTGCGTAAGAATGCTTTTCGGTTGAAACTTTTTGTTGAGTTGCTTAACGAAATGTTTGAATGCTTCAGTAGGTAGCTACACTCTAAAGAAACTTCCCTAACTTCTAAATCTTTGTAACATCCAATAATTTTTTTGTAATCTTTATGTTATAAATTGTTTGCTTTGCTTATCATATGAATAATGAAAAGTGGAGCACCGAAAATGCTAACAAAAACAGAAATCATTGTTGTCATTCTAATGGTAGTAGCCTTAATTTTCATCGTTTATGAGATGGGACAAGGTGGTAGTTGGACTTTATAGAATTCAGCCTTTATCAAAGTTAAAAGAAAAGCACCTTCGGGTGCTTTTTTAATGTCTAAAATTTATCTCAGAGACCCATCATGAATGATTTTTTCCTAGCAACAAATCGAAGCATCAAAATCAATGACATTGAAGTGCGTCAGATCCAGATGAAAGACTTTGACACCTGGGCAATGCATGCTGAAGTATTGAAGAACTTCATCAAAGACCAAAATCATTCAGATGAGATTTTGACAGGGCTATTTAAAGCTCATGGTGTACAGGTCATTTCGACCATGGCATGCGTCACTGATCTGGGCGACGAATCACTGGTGGAACTTGCTGCTGATGAGCAGGGATTTAAAGATTTACTTAAAACGGTGCTTCTGATCAATCAGGCTTACTTCAAATACGAAAAGCCAAAACGCGGCATCAAAAAGAAAGATGACTCCACCTGGTTTGATTCATTCCAGTTCCTGGTATCAATGGGTCATCAGCATAGTGCAATCATGGAAATGACCTACGGCGCATTCCAGAACTACGTCACAGCAGCAAACAAGCTATATAAGCAGGGAATCTTCAATAACGCCGTTGCCGGACGTGTGGCACAGTCTGATAAGAAAGGTTTTGAGTCATTTAAGAAAGAAATGGTTTCTGATTGATCAAGTAGCACCCTAAAGTTATGATGGGAAAATAATAATTTAGGGAATAGGGAAAATGGCTAAAGTGGAATGTCTTGTTTGTGGACGTGTAGGCTCTGCAAAAACTAAAGGTAGTTTTGTTATAACTATCGTTTTGCTTTTTATTGGCTTGCTTCCAGGGATAATATATGAAATCTGGCGTAGATCAGGCGGTAAGGTTTGTGGTTCTTGCGGCAGTCAAAATATAAGACTTTATTCACCTTTGCCTAAACAAATACAGCAATCAATCCCACAAGAAGCACAGCCAGAAGTTTTTAAAATACCAAGCAAAACCAAATTAGTTGCAAATGATATATTTTCAAATAATGCAGGTAATTTTGTAAAATTGGACGAAAATGGAGTTGAGCAAAAGAATTGCCCTGATTGTCGCGAACTAATTAGATTTGATGCGAGAAAATGCAAGCACTGCGGCTCAATCTTAGAGGAAACATCCTAAACACTTATATCTATACCCAATGTTCTACCCGCTTCGGCGGGTTTTTTATTGCCTAAAATTTAGAGGTCAGCATGTCTGGTAAAAATTTAACATTCAAATTAGTCATGGATGCCGACACTAAAGGTTTCGTTGGCAATGTTAGACAGTCAGAAGATACAGTTAAATCAGTATTCAACACAATTAAGCACGAATCTGAACGATTAAAACAAGCAACTACTGATGCTTCGAAAGAAATGGGAAATATTATCCCTAAAGGCACCAGTGAGTTAGCAGACAAACTTTCTCAGTCTCTAAATGCTGCTACAGGCATTATCAAAGATGCTGGTGACAATGCAAAATCTACAGCAGGGAATTTTACGGATTTTGGTAATAAGGCTGGAAAGGCTTTAGATCAACTTAAAGGAGATTTAGCCCAAGCCAAGCAAAATCTTGAAGCATTTTCAAAAACTAAAGCTTCACCTGCAGATATTGAAAAAGCACAAGTCCAGGTTGATCAACTTGAAAAAGAAGTTCAGCAAGCAGATCAGGCTTTTAGTGGATTTCAGGCAGAGGTAGGCAAAGCCAACAACAGCTTAAGAGAAACAGATACAGCAGCTCAAACGGCGCAAAAGGGCATTGATGGTGCTAAGTTTGCTGTTAACACACTTGTGGGTGCATTAACTGCTCTTGGTATAGGTTTGGGTATTCGTGAGCTTGCGGAAGCCGCCGACTCATACACTAACCTATCTGTCCGTATTCAGATTGCTACCCGTGAAGGTGGTGACTTTAGTTCTGCAATGGCTGGAGTTCATCAGGTAGCACTTGCCACAAATTCTAGTTTACAGGCAACAGGTGATTTATTTACCCGACTGAATACAGTCGGCAAAGAAATGGGGATGACGCAGCAACAGGCACTAGATCTCACGAAAACTGTTACACAAGCGATTCAGATTGGTGGTGGTACTGCACAGGCCAGTGAGGCTGCAATTACTCAGTTTATTCAGGCCATGCAAGGTTCTGTTCTTCGGGGAGAAGAATTTAATAGCATTATGGAGAATGGTTATGGTCTTGCAGAGGCTTTAGCCAAAGGATTGGGAGTCACTACTGGTGAGCTCCGAAAAATGGCGGAAAATGGTGAGCTTACATCTGAAAGGGTTGTTAAGGCTATTCAAAGCCAAGCTACCCAGATCCAAGAAACCTACAACCAGTTTCCAACTACTATCAGCAATGCACTGCAGAAGATTTCCACACAATGGCAGATTCTGATTGGTGAGATGGATCAGGCCAATGGGTCAAGTGCAACGGTAGCTAATGCACTATCAATCATTGCGGATAATCTTGGAATCTTGAAAGTATTCTTTGATGATGTTGCTGAAGGTATTGGGTGGTTCCAGGGCAAACTATCTGAGATTGATCCATCTACTATTGAGGCAATCAGAAGTACCTTATCTGCTGTCTACGACACAATAAAAAATGTCATATCAAGTATGGCTGGCATCGCTGAAACCGCCTGGAGTGCCTTTACATCTACCTTGGATGCGATTGCTCCATTATTTAACGCAATTATGGGTGGCAAGGAGGAGGTTAGTGGATTAACTACTCTATTCAATGTTTTTAAAATTGCATTAGGGGTGGTATCTGATGCTGCAACTGGGCTAAACATTGCGCTTAAGCTACTCCTTGCAGGTATTCAGTTTATTTCAGGAGGTATTTATGCACTTAGTGCCGCCGTACTGGATTTCTTAGGATTCGATGATCTGGCTGCACAGGCTCAAAATGCGTCTGATGCTCTGTTTAGACAAGCCGAAAAGAATGGTAGAGAGGCTAACAGGTTAGCACTTGAAAGCAAATCTGCAACAAGAGAAGCAATTCGAGAGATTCGTCAGACTGAAGATGAAGCAAATAAAGAACGGGTTGCTGAGAGCCAAAAAACTCTTAATGAATTAAAGCTTCAAGAAGAAAAGCATAAGGCTGACTACAAGGCTATTAGTGATGAGCGCATTCAGTTAGAGCAGCAGCTCCATGAAGCACGAAAAACTGGTAATCAGGTTGCAATTGATCAGGCTGTAAAAGGTCTTGCCGAGCTGGATACTAAAGAAAAAGCCTATCAGGCTGAGAGCCAGAAAATCACTGAGGCTAAGATTAAAGCTGCACAAGATTGGGTAAATGCTCAACTTACAGCAGCAGATGGCACTCAAAAAGCAGCTGATGCAGCCACCCAAAAAACCCTACAAACAATCCTTGCAGCTCAGGGTTTAAAACTTGAGTTTGATGGTGCTGGTAAAGCAATTGTCAAAGCCATGGATGATGGTACAAAAGCAACAGAGGGTACGGCAAATGCAGCTGATAAAGCGCGAAAAGCTGCAACCGCTTTAGGTCTGGATCTGGATGTTTCCTTAAATCGTGTCTCTGAAAAGTTCGCAGAAAATGGCAAAAATGTTAATAACTTTGCAGCAGGCCTTGATGATCTTGGTGTTAAGGGCAAGCAAGCTGGTGATGTGACATATCAGGCCTGGCTTAAATGGCTGGAAACAGCGAAAAGCCAAGCTGAAATCGACTATGCAAAAGCCAAGCTTCAGGAATTTGGTACTCAAGGTCAGATTTCAACATCTCAGGTTGAGCAAGGCTTAATTGCTATCAAAATGCAGGCTCAAGGACTACCAGATGATATTGACCCTGTCACAGAAGCTTTCAGGCGTCTTGGTATTGAGACTAAGGAAAACCTAAAGCTTGCAGCTCAACAGGCTTTAATGGACTACAACACAATTCGAAATAGTGGCCAAGCTACTGCCGAAGGAATTGAACAAGCGCATAAAAAAGCAGCCCAAGCGGTAGCGCTGTCTGGTGATGCGGGAGTCATAGCTGCGTTTAATGCTGCGGATGCTACACAAAAGCTCAAGGTTGAGATTAATGACACAGGCGTTGCTGCCGTCAAATCCATGGATGAGTGGGAAAAATCTAATCACCGCGTTAGAGATTCTGCACGCGGTATTGGTGATGGGTATCGTCATGCTGGTCGAATCGCAAGAGAGGAGGCCAAAACTTCCACTGAGGCTTGGGCTGATGCAGTCAATAAAGCCAAAGGTGATTTCAATAAAGAGATGAAACGCCAGGGCGAGGCATTGAGCAAGGGAATTTATGGATATGACTCCTATACCAAGGACGATGTCTTATCTCAACTCAAGAGCAAAGGATACAGCGATAAGGAAGCACAAAAGCTTGCCGGCACCATCTGGTCTAAGGCTTTGGAAGCAGATCGTGATGCTAAAGCTCAAGGACTGGGTAAGGATGGCAACCCTGCAATGAAAGCATTAATCAATGCTGAATTTGATCGGGCGGCTGCAAAAGGCATTACCACTCAACACGGAACCAACAAGATTAATGAATTGCTTCGCTCTATTAACGTGGTTTCTACTGGTTCCAGTAACTTGAGTGACTACGCGCCGTCTATTCCTTCAGTACCATCAACCAGAGATTATGGTAAGGGGGGTGATAGTGTGAATTACAACATTCAATTCGGAGGTCAAACCCTATCCCTTACAGGCGATGCAAGCCAAAAGGATGTGATGACCAGTCTGGTAAATCAATTAAAAGGTATAGCGAAATCAACATGAAACTAATTCGCTTAGCAACATCCGAAACCGTCCCATTAGAGGACGGTTTTTTATGGCCTGATGAATTTTCATGGAAGGCCATTGAGCAGAATCAGACCTATGCCATGGATGGCACTCTGCATATTCAGGAAGGCAAAAAGAAGTCGGGTCGACCAATTACCTTGCAACCGGCAGATCCACAGATGGGTTGGATCAGGTTGCGTGAACTGCGGACTGTTTTGGAGTGGTCAAAACTGCAAGATGAAAATTTCAGACTGCAGTTTGAGCAACCACATGATAGCCGGCAATTCACCGTCAAATTTAACCACCAGGATGGGGCTTTAGAGGCCGCACCGGTGAAAGGAATTCCAGCGGTATCACTGGATGATTATTTTAATGTGACCTTGCGCTTTACGGAGTTGAACGATGGCGATTGAAACCAAAGATTTAGTAATCTACAAGTCTGAACGCTTGACTGATAACGCTGATGGCGGTGGTAAATACTCAGGTGTAGTAGTCCAGGATGGCATTAGCAACAACCTGTTCAATGATGTGTCGGAAATGGATCGAACCATGGGTGATGTCTCCATGCGTAAGGTCTTTCCAGCAGTCACGACTGAAGACACTGATTTACTGATGGGTGCAACGGTATTTGTCTCTGAACTACCAAAGGATCCAAACGTATCCGCATTGCTATTTAGTACCAAGAACTGGAACGATGAACGTCAGGCTGCCCAGAACCGGGTGGAAAACTATCTGGCCAAAGGCGGACAGATTGCCGGTACGCCACTTGATACCCATTGGCAGGGCATGTCATCGCTGCAGGTCGCCATGTTTCCGCAAGAGGTCGAGTCTTCAGTAGGTGACACCATTGTGCTGATCAGTGATGAAGGTAAGGCTTTAGAGCGTGAGCAATATGTGCGCATTACCAAAGTTGAAACTCGTACTGCAATCATGGTCATCGATGGTAAAAATGTTGAATACAAGGTTGCTACGTATTCCTTGAATGATGCTCTTGAGGTTGACTTTGTGGGTCTTTCAGCACGCCAGTGGTACAACGGTGAGAAATCCAAGACCATCATTCGCGATACCATTGTTGCTGACACAGGTCTGTATTACTCATCGACTGCATTGGCAGATGATGCCAATGTGGGTGAATTCACAGTAAATGCTAAAAGCATCTTTGCTCAACTGATTCCATCGGCCCAGACCGAAACACCGATCATTGATGTAAACGCTGCAGGTGAAAGTGTAGTTCTGGTGGCGGGTAATGAAGGCACCATTACTGTTAATTATCCAAATATGGTGATTGGTGTCAGCCAAAACCTGTATATCGGCTCTGCGGTGATTCCATCTAGCGTGGCGTTTACATTGCAAGGTCAGCAGATTACTGATCAGGGCGGATTACTTAAGAATACTCAAGGTACACAAGTCGGCACGATTGATTACCAGCGTGGCTTGATTCAATGGACCGCAGCAGCACCGGCTGGAACCGTAAGTTTGAATATTACTTTTAAACCAGCAGCTGCACCGAATCAGTATTACCAGAGTCATGCCATTCCGGTGACTCAAAATAACCAAAGCACCAACTGGACCGGAGTTTTAATTCCAATTCCTGCACCTCGTGCACTTTCGATTTCATACATGTCGCAGGGCAAGTTCTATGAGCTTAAAGATGATGGTTCAGGCCAGTTAAAGGCCGCCAGTCCATCTTTTGGTTCGGGCATGATCAATTACGAAACTGGCTCATGGCTATTAACCACTGGCGCATTACCAGATGTAGACACACCGATTCTGCTGAACTGGGGCACACCGATTATCACTTTTGTGCGATCTAATTTAAGTGTTGAAAAAGCTGCATTTGAGTTTGATTTGGGTCGACCAGGTGTATTGCCGGGTATCACCATCAATTGGACCCTTGAGGGTGAGGCGAAAACTGCAACATCAAATGCTCAAGGTAAGTTTACTGGGGATGCCACAGGTGAAATTAACTATGCCACCGGTATTGGCAAAATCATTCCAAATAAGTTGCCACAAAAAGGTACGGTCTTTTCGGTGATCTATAACTATGGTCAATCACTTGAGCAGACCAAGATGGATGTTACCCCAGCAAATCAAAAGCTGACCTTTACCATTGGTACAGGACCAGCAATTCAGCCAAATAGTGTTGAGTTAAAAATTCCACTTCAAAGCAGTGAGGGGATTGCAGGGTCTGTAACTCTGACAGATGTGCCGGTGAATGCAACTATGGGTAATCTGGTGAATAGCCGCGGTCAAGTGCAAGGCACCATTATCTATGCCACTGGCGCAGTTGAAGTCACACCAAAAAGTACAGCGAGCAGATTTGTGCAAACCTTTACACCTATGGCTACCTATGCGGCTGCCTAGCGAGGAAATATGTCTTTTTATTCTCCACAAACGTCAGACATTCAAGGTCAGCAGGTTGAATTAAAAGCCCTTAATGCCGTTGATGTTCAAGTGAAATACCGCGATACCTCTGGCTCGAACTCAGCAACCCATACGGTGACTGCAAATAAGTTAAAGCTGGATTTATCTTCTGGTTTTGATGAGCAGATTTTGACAGGTTCAGCGCGCTTTAAGGTCGGTGCTGATACCTTTCTGGATCGTACCGGCTTGCTATATCGCAATGTGAATCCAGCCAATAATAGCGGGATTCAGTCGGGTGTCATTCAATACGGTACAGGGATTGTTGAAATTGATTCCTGGACCCCGAATGCAGATAACACGATTACTCTGGAATCCTTAACCACAACGACCGACTTATTGCCGGTCAATAAAATCAGTTTTAGAACGCCAGTCATGCCGATCCGACCACAATCATTAACTGTGGTTTTAGCATCAATTGAATTTGGGCAGCTAACTTTAACTGCTGATGAAAACGGTGTGATTGAAACCAGCCGGGCACATGGTCAGGTCAATTGGGATAATGGCTTTGTCACGATTTACTTTTATACCAAAACCAAAATCACCGAAACCAACCGAGCAGACATTGAAGCGAATGACTGGTATGACCCATTACTGGAATATCAGGAAGGCTTAGACGCTTATATCAATGTCCCGGTCTGGGTGGATGCTTCATCCGTGCGCTATAACGCCGTAGCCTATACTTACATTCCACTGGATTCTGAAATCCTTGGTTTGTCTGCAACGCGTTTACCAATTGATGGCCGTGTGCCAATTTTCCGTGTAGGTGGGATTGGTATTGTCAGCTCAAGCAAAGCGCAGGAATTACCAAGTGCAATTGCAGGAACCACGTACGATCTCAATGATCAGCGGATCTCATGGGCAGAACTGGAAGATGCTAACGGAACGAAAGTAGCTTTCGATTTATACACGGTTGATTATGACTATGGCCGCGTGACATTGGGTGGTGACTTTGTACTGGGTAATCTGGTCGCACCACTGACAGTGAAATACCGCTATCAGGATATGGGGCTGATTCGTGATGTTCAGATTAATGGTCAGCTGACGTTCACCAAGCCTTTAACGCATAACTATGATGCTGTCGATACTATAGTTGGTTCTGCTTTGGTCATTGGTGACATGCAGGCGCGTTACACACGCAAGTTTGTGCAAGGTTCATGGGGTAATGCTTGGGCGGATGAGCCGAGTTCAGGAATTTTAGCGAATTACAATGACTCGCTGTATCCACTCCAAGTGACAAACAAGGGGGCTATTCAGGAACGTTGGGCTTTGATTTTTACCAGCGCTACTGATTTTCGTTGTGTAGGTGAATACTCTGGTCAGATTGGCACAGGCACGGTTAATGCAGACTATGCACCGATTAACCCGGTCACGGGTGTACCGTATTTCATTATTAAAAAAGAAGGCTGGGGAGCGGGTTGGGCCAATGGCAATGTCCTGCGTTTCAATACCGTGGCTGCAAACTTTCCGGTCTGGGTGATTCGCACAGTAAAACAGTCAGAACCCGCAGTATTGTCAGACCAGTTCCAGATCATGCTACGTGGTGATATTGACCGCGTATTGTAAACATTAATTCAAATATGACCGCTATATGCGGTCTTTTTTATGAGTATTAAAAATGGTCGCAAGTACAGATATTAAATTTTATATGCATACCAATAACAATGCACCACAACTGCAAAATGCTTATGGCTCGATGATTAATGTATTGGATGCTTGCCTGATAAATGGCATTAATATTGGCACAGTATCATCACTGACAGCATCAGGCACAACAGTAACCGCTACATTCAGCACAACCCATAACCTGATGCAATATCAGGTGATTAAAATCACAGGTGCTGCGCAATCTGAGTTTAATGGTGAGCATCGAATTTTAACAGTACCGAATGCGCAGAGTGTGACTTTTGAACTTGCAGTGGCACCAAGTACAAGCACTACTACAGGCACTATTAATGCATCATTACCGCCACTAGGGTGGGAAAAGCCATTTGGAAACACGGGAGGAAAAGCAGCATACCGGTCTGCAAATTTACTTTTACCAAGCCGACCTTTTTTGCGTGTCGTTGATGAGTTGGATCCTACATACACAGCAACTTATGCGAAGTATGCAAAAGTCGGTATTGTAGAAGATATGACTGATATTGATACGATGCTGGGTGTGCAAGCTCCGTATGATAGTGCCAATCCAGGTAAAAACTGGGTGGGCACAGGCACAGGATCGGCAGCCATTAATGGTTGGTCAAAGTGGTATTATGCTAAATCAACACGTGAAATGATGGGGTATGCAACATCAAATGATGTTTTTGAGCCCGAGAATGGAAATAGAGCTTATTTAATTGTTGGTGACAAAAATACATTTTATTTCTTGCCATGTGTTGTTAATAATAATAATCACGCTCTGTGCTATGGATTTGGTGCATTTAATACTTTTTTGGATGTGGATTCTGCAAGTAACTTCTTATCGTCATCACTGAGGTATGCGGCAGCAAGCGCAGATGGGCGTTCAGCTCAATTTATTGCACTTGGATCAAGCTCAATATCAACACTCTTACTTCAGCGCAGATCAAACCAAGTCGACGCTTATACTTCTGCGCGCATCAGCTCACTTGAAACTGGTGTGACACCCATGAGAAGTGGGTTATCTAACTACATCACAAATACAAAAACGCCATTTTTTCCGCTTATCATCAATGAAGCAACTGTAATTCGAGGCGAATTGCCAATTGTGAAATGGCTGTTAAAAGCAAAACCTTTTGCAGACTTGCAGCGTATTAACTCCGCAGGAAGATTATTTATTGCCAAAAATATACACGCAGATCACGATAGCGACACAGCCCCACACTTAGGGCAGGTGGTTTTTGACTTAGGAGAATCTTAAGTGATTGTTACTTTGGTTGATTTTGGTGCAAGAAAAGATGGCATATCAATTGATCTATCATCACATCTGAAAGTTCAAGGTTTTGTTAAAAAGAATGGAATATCAATACCTTGTAGGGTAAGGATTTTTGAGAAACTGAGCGGCGCGATAATTCAGGATGTTGTGACAGATCACAACGGTAAGTACACATTTTCAAATCTTGGCAACATGGTTTTTTTTGTTGTTGCACATGATCCCGCAAGTCATTACAACGCAGTCATCCAAGATAACGTGGTGCCAAAATGAGTAAAACATCTACTAGTGCTCGGCTTGCCATGATTCAAGCCTTTGCAAATTTTATGGATAACGGTAGCCAAAGTGCTACCGTTATTTTTTATGAGGGTGTGCAGCCTGCCAGTCCTGCTATTGCAGCAGATGCGAACAGTGCCTTGGTGACACTCACATTTCCGGAGCCTTGTATCAAAGAAACCACAGCAGCATATGTAGAGCTTCACCCAACAGATACCGCAACGGTGATCAAAACAGGGACCGCCACCTGGGCGCGTATTTATAATGGTGCTGGTGAAGTAGCTGCAGATCTAACCGTGGGAACAGACATCACCCTGGCGAATACTAATCTGGTCGTGGGTGGTACCTTGTCTATCCAATCGATAAAACTCAGACCTTAAATTAAAAAGGTGCTCATGTGGATTTTAAAAATAAGCTCGGCACCGTTGATGCTCACAACCTAAACTTAAATTTTAAGCCTGATAATACCGACAGCCACAACATCATTCTAAATTTTGAGCATCTGGCCGACGGCTCGACTAATCTCAACTTTGGGGATGATGTTTCTGCAGCAATCGATACTGTATTCGATGCTGAATTCTCATTTGAAGTCACCGCAGTTTATGCCGACAGTGGTGCAAATACTGCAGTCATAGACACGGTACTCGACACTGATTTCAGCTTTGATGTAGTTGCTGTATTTAGTGAGAATACTGATGTCATTGGCCAAATCGATACTGTTTTAGATACGAGCTTTAGCTTTGAGGTTGAAGCAGTATTTAGTGAAAATCTGTGCACAATTGATACCATTTTAGATACTGAATTTCAATTTGAGGTTAAAGCGTTATTCGATATTAATCATCTGGTCGGAGTGTCTTATGGTTTTGATATGCGATATCAGAAGGCTATCGCAGCCTTGAGCACCACAGAAATACCGTGGGCCAAGCCAATATTAAGAGTCTCAAATGAGGCTCTTTTTTATGATCAAGGCTTGGTGATTTCTAATCAGGTAGATTTTTGGCATGAGCAAGCAGGGTCATTAACCCGGGTGGTTAGATCCATTCATGAGCAAGCCACTGGTTTGAGTTCTGATGCGTACGTGATCTGGGAGGAAGCTGATAAGCGCTTTATTCATCAGCGCTATGCGCATCAAGAAACAATCAAACTGCGCCATAACCGAGAAACCGTCTGGCAAGAAATGATTCGCAGGCGCAAGACTTTTACTTATTCACATGAAGTGGCTCAAGTATTTGAGCATCGCTTTTCATTTGAGTGGGATAAAAGCCTTGAGATTATCACCAAGTCGGATTTGCCTTGGGATCAGGCCAAAGCGATTCATTACCGCAAGCATCCGGTTCAACCTTGGCCAAAGCCTGAAATACCCAAATACGAAGGCACAGGTGATTTAAATTTTGTCTGTCTCTGTCATGACGTTGATTCACACAATGTTGTTTTAAATTTTGGTGCAGATGACTGTATTCCTGCACTGCCAAAAAGGAACTGGTGGTATATCGTGAACACATTAACAGCCGAACGATTGGATACTGGCGAGAAGATTAAAGTCATGGAGGGTACTTATAGTACCAGCCGGTCTCAATGGTGCTGGACTTACTCGATTACTGTGGCTCATACCGAGAAAGATAAACTGCAGCCAATTAATGGTCTGCCAGTGATTCTTAAGATAATGCTCAATGGGTTCGAGCATCATATTTTATTGGAAGATCCAGAAGAAACCCGGCGCTTTGCCAGTGTGCTCTATACTTACCCGGGTCGAAGTGTCACAGCTCTAAACTCGGATAAATATGCGCCTTTACGTTCGTTTATCCAGGATAACGAACGCACATCTGTTCAACTGGTTCAGGCTGAAATTGATCGGACAAATAGCGGTACCAACTTAGATTGGAGGCTTATCGATGAGTTGGGTTGGATCGTACCGATTGAGAGCCTGAGTTATGCAGAACTAGCACCAATTGATGCAATAAAGCAGGTGGTTGATGCAGGCGGCGGCTTTATTTATAGCCAGAAAGCAGGCAATACACTGACTATTTTACCTCGGTACCAGAAAGGCTATTGGGATACGATGGCCGTGGATGATTACGACATTCTATTATCTGAAAGTTTGGTGATGCAGCAGAACATCAAGCAGAACGATGAATACATTGCCGACTTTAATGCCATCACAGTGGTGAATAGTCGTAGTGGTGAAAGCCTGAAAGTACAGCAACGTGGTACCTCTGGTGATGTTCCGCTGGAAACGGTTACAGGACCATTATTCAATGTAGTGTCTGGTGCCAGTTACGGCAAAAATGAGTTGGTGAAAGCCAATATTCAGGAGTTGCATACTTTCTCAGATATTCCAGTGAGTTCGGAAATTGGCGAGATGCTGCCCGGAAAAACGATTGCCTTTAATGGCCAGTGGTGGGGCGTGATTGATGGGGTGAGTGGAAGTTTTTCGCATGAAAAGGTCAATGAAACCATTACCGTGGAGCGTATTAGCCGTGACTAATCCTTTATTTGAACTGCGCAAGCTGCTTAATCCAACTCATGCCGAATACATTGGCACCATCACCTCAGTGAAGCATCCAGAGTATCGGGTACAGATTGATGGGGGATCTGGTCCAGTACTTTGCACATCTGGCACAGCTTATAACCTGGGTGCCAGAGTATTTGTTTCCAATCAAGTGATTTTAAGGCCGGCACCAACTGGTCAGCACTCAGAAATAGAAGTCTAAACTTAACCAAACAACTGCACCTTTTTAGGTGCTTTTTTATTACCAAAATTTAGGGGGCGCAATGTCCAATGACTATTCATCTGATCCGCCAATAGCGACAGCAGGGCAGCTGCTTGCTATCTCAGACAAGATCAGCGACATATCCAAAAATATGGACAAGCTCGCTGAAATGCCCCAAAAACTTGACCGCATGAATATGCAGTTAGAGCAGCTCAATAAGGAACATCAGCAGACCCGGAATGATTTAACTCAGACTCGGGACAATCTGCAAGATGATCTGGATCGAGCCAAGTCAAACTTTAAAAGCGAGATCAAACAAGTCCGAAATGAGATTGATCCGAAGTTCAAAGAAATGGATATGCAGATTAGGGTGCTTCATGAGAGTAAAACCAAAATCGATAGTATTACCAATCTTGTGCGCTTTGGTGGCATCTTTTTAGCTGGATTATTTGTAGTTGCCTGGAACACTCAGACCGGAAAAACAGACACGGTAAACACTCAAACCATGACCAACACCCAGAGCATCCAAGTTCTTGAAAAACAATCTGACCAACTCTTAAGAACGGTTGAAGAAATCCGCAACAAACTTTATGAACGAAACATGAGAGAGGAAAAATGAAATTCATCCCCGAAAATGTCTGGAAATATCTATCTGTAAAGCTCCCAATTATCGGAGCTTTTTTATTGGGCGTTCTTCCTATTTTAATTCAAGAAGGCATCAACACACAGCTCATTCCGACTGAATACCATGCTATTTTGCTTTCTGTAGTTTTACCTGCACTGGCGTACGTTGGCCGTAAGATTGCACAGCCTAAAGTTAAGGGTGGTTCATAATGAAACATATTTTTGATTTCTTGCGAAAGATCAGTGGCGGCAAACTCTCTCAAAAACAGGTCGATGCTGCTGATAAGTTAATTGCAACTGCTTACGATGATGTCACCAGTATGCTGGGTATTGCCACGGATGAAATGCGGGTCAGTCCAAGTGGTATTGACTTGATGTGCAATTTTGAGGGTCTAGAACTCAAAGCGTATGATGATGGCGTTGGTGTATGGACCATTGGTTTCGGCACCACAAAGTATCCGAATGGCATTCGTGTTAAAAAAGGGGATACCTGCACACTGGATGAAGCTAAAGCTTATATGCAGAACGATCTGAAAGATTTTGAGCGAACTGTTAATGATGCGGTCAATGTTTCAATCAATCAGAATCAGTTCGATGCTTTGGTCTCACTGGCCTACAATATTGGTGCTACAGCCTTTAAAAAATCCACCTTAGTCAAACGATTGAATGAGGGAAATTATAAGGCTGCCGCCAATCAATTTAATGTTTGGGTTAATGCCGGCGGCAAACGCATGCAGGGTCTGGTGAATCGCCGAGCTGCAGAAAGGGCTTTATTCTTAAAATAGATAAATGCCCTCAAATGAGGGCATTGTTTATCATTAAAATAAGTGACTGGTTATTAATTAATCCTCAGAATCCCTTCCCAACTAAAATAGTTCTGAGTCAGGTTTTGTCTGGCCATTGCCCATGCGCGACCATGCATTTTGCATGGGCCAATTGCTATTTTCTTATCTCCAAATCTCACCTTAACCTGCTCAAGGGCAGATTGAAGTTTCTCATTTTTCTCTATTTGAGTACTATCAGATAGAAGGTCATATATGTATGTCGATTTTGGCTCGATTGCGGTCAATATCACACCACATTTCTTAAACTCGATTCCTTCTTGAAACAGCTCATTCATTCGCTTCATTACAGCCCGGTTCATAACCGCAGCACAGTCAGTCGGCTCAGTAAATCCGATATTGATCGACTTGTTATAGAAAGGTCTGTTCTTGTCAAAAGGATTGGACTGGGCAAAAGCAATCACACAACCACAAAGAGATTCATCCTCTCTTAACCGCTTAATGGCATTCTGTAGATAATCACTCATTGCTTCAGATAATGATTGGATATCTATTACCCGAGCGCCAAATGAGCGTGATGAAATAATCTGCTTTTTGGTTGCCGGTGCGGACTCAACCTCAATACAGGAAATGCCTTGTAGCTCCATTACAGTTCTCTGCATCACCACAGAAAATAGTTTTCCCATTTGATGTGAATTAGACCTAGCTAAATCAAGAACAGTATTAACACCTAAGCTTTTTAGTTTTTTACTATGCTGACGACCCACTCCCCAAACTTCGGAGACATCAATCAGACTAGAAAAATAATCACGATGTTTAGGATCCATAGAAACCAGATCACAAACACTATTGAAGCGTTTTGCTTTTTTAGCCATATGATTGGCAAGCTTTGCTTCGGTCTTTGATCGACCAATACCGACACAAACCGGTAATCCGATCCACTGCAAGATCCGCTGTCGCATATTTTGCGCATATTCAACCAGGTCATAATTTTCAGAATAGGCAGTAAGCCTTAAAAAGCACTCATCAATCGAATAAACTTCCTGCTCACCTGGCGCCACGTAATCAGCCAGAATCGAATGGAAACGTTGAGACATTTCAGCATACAAAGCATAGTTACTCGAAAGTACCTGTACATTATGTTTTTCGACAATATCTCTAACCTGGAATAGGGGAACACCCATCTTAATACCAAGATCTTTTGCTTCTTGGGAACGTGCAACTGCACAGCCGTCGTTATTTGAAAGAACAATGACCGGCACATCTTTAAGTTTAGGATTAAATAGGCGCTCACAGCTTACATAGCAATTATTTACATCAATGAGCGCGTATATTTGATTGTTATAGCTCATCTGAATTTCTTGATTACATTTGTGACTACACCCCAGATTTCAAACTGCTGACCTTCTTGGGGATGAATATCTGGATAACCCTCATTCTCAGCTTTCAACCAGCAACCTTTCGCATCAATAATTAGCCGTTTCACTGTCAATTCATTATCGATACTGGCAATCACAATATCTCTATGCCTAGCCTGAATACTGCGATCTACAACCAAGGCGTCATTAATATCAATTCCTGCATTTAGCATAGAAAGAGAATCCGCACGAACAATAAAAGTAGCATTCGCATTATTAATGAGGTACTCATTCAGATCGATTTTTTTATCAATATAATCTTGAGCGGGCGAGGGGAATCCAGCTTGAACGCGTTCGGTTGCCAAGGGTATTTCTATTTTTGTGACAGGATCAAACTGACGGATATCACTAATTTCATTTTCTTTTTTAAGAGATTCTAGGTATTCTTTGATATCAAGAATTTTAGATTCAGGCACTCGAATAACTTTAGTCTCTTCAGACTTTTTTCGACCTGCCCCGGCTCGAAAACCCCCATGAGTACTGTTCATAACTTTACGACTCCTTGATTTTTGTAACAATAATCAAGATTGTAAAGACTCGATAAAAATCAAACAAATAAAATAAATCTTTTAAATTCAAAGATGCGTCATAGAGTGACGCAAAATTATGATATTTCGGATGAACGGTTACAGTACTAATTGACTTGGTAAAGACTCTTAGTCAGAGCTGCACAGCTCATTCGATTACGACGAATGTGAGTGTGGGGATCGAGATTAGTCAATTTTTAATATGTCCAATAATTTATGAGGCAGGAGTTTCATTTTTTCGTTATTTATGAACTTCTCGTGATAATCTTTGAGCTCATTATTACTATATTGTTTAAGCATTTCAGTACTACTTATATATTTGGCAATCTCTAAATAGTTTTTCAGATAGAAAGAATCAACTATCTCTTTATCGATTTCAGCTTTTTTAAGCCTTCCAAGAATCTCATTAAGAGTGGTGATTTTATGATTTGTTTGAAAGAAAAAATTATCAAGATCTTTATAGGTGATGGCTGGGGTATTATAAACATGCTGAAATAAGTAAAAAAATAACATGTCTTTAGCTGATAAGTAGTCTTTCAGACAATCCAGAGCTAGACTGGATGTAATTCTGTATTTTTCCTGATCCTTCCAATCATTAAATAACTGCGTAGCAATATAAGCAGCCACGAGAGTTGCAATTCCACCAAAGAAACTAGCAGTCATTGATAGTGCATCTTTTAGAGCACTATCCTCGCCACCAAACAAGTAAAAAATAAACGCAAAAAGAAATATCGTAGCAAACGATGTTGCTAAAATTACTGTAGATGCCAGTTTTGATATACTCATCACTCCTTCCACCCATCCACAATATCAGCCCAATCCTGCATCATCTTTATTTTCCAAGATGCTTATCATCAATCACATATTGTCCAAAACTATCTATCCAGCCTTGAATAGATGTCTCCCATACATAAGTACGGGTTTTAAGTTTCTTCACTATAGTCAGATCCTTGATACCAAAATGTGTACTTCCTTCCGGTAACTCAACCCAGTCTACTTTTCCATTCTCAGTAAACCAGTCTTCCCAAGCTAATTGGATATCATGAGCTACAAAACGTTTATTTGAATTATCCCAGGCGAATGGATTATTGCTATTTAACTTATTTACATGCAGGCGTTTAAAGTATTTATTGTTTTGGTGAATCTCAATGAATACATCCAGGTGCTTTTTAATGAAATCAAATTCAACATTAATTTCACTTTCATCTTCAAAGGCATCATCTTTATCCACCAATGCCATGTAGCGCTGTTTTTTACTCCATTCTTTGTAATAACTATTATAGTTATCTTCCGCAACACGGATCGCTTCCTCAAACTCTAATCGGGTACCGCGTTTTTTAAGATTCACATATCGCTTAAGGGTATTCCATGATTCATGAAGAGTGATAGTCTGCAGCTGAGGAATGGTAAAGCCATCTTCTGCATAACGGGTCGCAGCTTCATGGCGTAAATCATGGAAGCGCAAATCGCTAATACCACACGCATTACATGCCCGGGTAAAGTAAGTCGACACGGTACGCGTATTCACTGGAATTAAAAGATTCTTGTCATATCCCAAGGCAAGCATTCGATCTCGGACTTCTGGTTTCATAAACTCATCAATCATATTGATGGCTCTTGGTTCCATGTGAGCATACTTATGATTACCCAAGGATCCATTCGGATTCTTAGCATCTCTGACTAACCACTGACAATTCAGATCATCGTAATCATCCAGCCGCAATGAACACAGCTCATCTTCACGACGGGCAGTGTAGAGTGCAAACCACATAATCAGATGCATAGGTGTGGAGTTCTTGACCCGTTTCCAGCTTTTATAGAAATAGTTGGTCAGCATTTGAAGTTCTTCCGCCGTAGGCAAGCGGTCACGCTGTTTAGATCTGGTCACGATGCGAGACTTCTGTAAACCAATCATGGCTTTTTCAAATTCGATTAGCACAGTCTCCAAGGGTTCGCCCCATACAAACTCTGCATGAACGATGACAGCCTTGATATGGCTTAAGTCCTTTAAGATGGTGGCAGGTGCAACACCATCAGTTCCTTTAACTGGATCGCCTTTTCTTCGCATAATTGCATAATCAGAAAAGTCTTGTCGTGTTAAAGAATAGATATTCTTCTCAGAAATATCTAAACTAGCGATGTGCTGTAGTGCTCCTGTTTTTGTTCTGGCAAAGCTGTCCGCTTCTTCCAAATACTGATAAATGAACTCCCTGAGCGTTTTGTGCTTTATTTGCACCGCCGGATTCAACATTTTTTCAGGGTGCAATTCGATTTCTGCTTCCGTGCGTTTGATCCAGTCCTCAGCTAATGACTTTTTGCTGAAAGTCTTGGATTGTTTAAATTCAGGGTAGCCTTGACGTTGTACACGGACTTGAGCTCTATACCGGGTTGTGCCGTCTTTTGTTTGTCGCTTAGTGACTGTTCCCATAAATTTGCACCATTAAAATATTGGGGTGCAAGTAGGGTGCAATCAAAGGACACTAAAAGTCAATACGAAGCGACTAAACGAAGTTAAACGAGGTTAAAGATTTTGAGCAAAAACAATGTAATTGAAGAATTGTTTGGAAGATCAATAGATAGGAAGCTTTGGGTGGCCCCCATGGCAGGTGTGACCGATCGTCCGTTTAGAACCTTGTGCAAATACTTTGGTGCAGGCCATGCGGTCAGTGAAATGATGACATCTGACAAAACTTTGCGCATGAGTAAAAAGAGCTTATATCGTGCCAATTTTGATGGAGAGCTGGCACCGATTTCAGCGCAGATTGCTGGTTCAGATCCCCATGATCTGGCTGAAGCGGCACGTTATCAGGTGGCCAATGGTGCGCAAATTGTTGATATTAATATGGGCTGCCCAGCCAAAAAGGTCTGTAACCGACTCGCCGGTTCTGCTTTATTGCAGGATGAAGATCTAGTTGCGCGTATTCTGGATGCAGTTGTGGCTGCAGTTGATGTGCCAGTGACCTTAAAAACCCGTCTTGGTTATTTGAACGGTCAGGAAAATATTATGCGTGTCGCTAAACGTGCTGAACAAGCCGGAATTGCAGCGCTAGCTTTACATGGCCGTACCCGTGAAGATATGTACCTGAATACCGCGCGTTATTCTTTAATCAAAGACGTAAAGGAAATGTTGAATATTCCCGTGATTGCTAACGGTGATATCGACAGTCCTGAAAAAGCCAAATACGTGCTGGATTATACCGGTGCAGACGCAATTATGATTGGTCGTGCAGCACAAGGTCGGCCCTGGATTTTTCGTGAAATTGCCCATTATTTAAAAACCGGTCAATATCTTGATGCACCAAGTATTACAGAAGTGAAAGATGTGCTACTGGGACATTTGACAGAATTATACGAGTTCTATGGCGAATATTCCGGCTGCCGGATTTCCCGTAAACATATTGCCTGGTACACCAAAGGTCTGCGTTCTAGCAACGAGTTTCGCCAGAACATGTATCAGGTAGAAAATACCGCTGACCAGTATCGTGTGGTAGAAGATTATTTTAATGCACTGCTAGAACATGGTTTAACCATGAATGATGTACAAGCCGAGCAAGTGAATTTACTGGAAACCAAGTGATGGCGGGCACAATTCAGCGAATCATGTAATATTTTTTGCATGAAATCCCTACCTTTTTTATCTTGAGCAGGCGGATTTTTGCATTCTGTTTACACTTCAGCCTGTCTAATACATAGCAGCACAGTTTGTTCACTTAAACTGGACAGGACTTGGACATTGCTTACTCAAGCTTCCTCTATGATGAACCTATCCAGATATAAACCAGATGTGATCCATTTTGTTTATCGTCATCATTGAGGGAGATCTGTAATGACAAATACCAATCGTCCAGTCACAGAGTTTAGCCATAAAACGTCAACGGAATTGCCACAAGAACGCAGTGAAGGCCTGAATATCAATCCGACTGATACCAATGCGCGTCCAGATTTGAATACACCCGTGAAAGATAATCCTCGTGTTCCAGACATGAATGAAGGTGAAGATAATCTGGCTGCGACCAGTGCCGGTACTTTGGGCGGAGCGGCTGTAGGCGCAGTTGCAGGTCTGGTGGGTGGCCCTCCAGGTGCAGTGGTGGGTGGTATTATCGGTGGAGTGGTTGGCGGTATTGCAGGTAATGACATTGCAACGTCTGATCATGGGAAGCAGACAGATAATTACCAGCATCCAGAGAACTTGCCTGAGGCAAATAATTATCGACATCCAGATCATTTGAGTGCAGAAGATAATTACTGGAGAGATGAGTATCATAATCGCCCGTATTTTAATGAAACGCGTAGCACATATGGCGATCTAGATTATGATCGTGATTATCGCGGTGCTTATCGAGTCGGTTATGAAAACCGTCCAATGTATGAGCATGATACGGATTTTGATCGTGCTGAACCTGAACTGCGTACCAAATGGGAACAGTTAAAAGGTGAGTCCCGCCTCAACTGGGAAGAAGCTAAATTTGCAGTTAAAGATGCCTGGCATCGTGTCACACGCTAATTCTAGATAAATTAAAAACCTCTCCATGTGAGAGGTTTTTTTATGATTCAATAATTAAAGATGCTTCATTTCCAGTACGAGCTGGTTAATCAGATCGGAAGCTTCCATTTCACGAATCTGTGCCACGTTCGAACCTGCCCAGAATGCACCATAACCTTGATCCCCATGTTTGGCAGCAGCAGCATGTAATTGCTTGGCCAGATCATAAGTATATGGATAAGCCGGAACATCCAGCCGATCGGGTGTATCCACTTCAATATGCCAGTGGTTAATGATGCCGCGTGCAGGACGACCGGAAATACTGGCACTCACCTGAGTGAGTGGCTTGGAAAATAAGGCTTTACGATAGGCATCATTGGCATTAGAAGATTTACACTGCACAAATGCAGTCCCAAGTTGCACGGCATCTGCACCGAAATCCATCATTTGACGCGCTTGCTCACCCGTCATAATCCCGCCTGCCGCTACAATCGGCAAGGAAGAATGCTGTTTGATCAGCTTCACCAGATTGGAGGTTTTGACTGAAGCATCAAACTTGGTCGAGAAAATCCCGCGATGGCCACCAGCCTCAATACCCTGCGCAATAATGATATCAATTCCGGCTGCTTCAATGGCTTTAGCTTCGGCATAATTGGTGGCAGATACCATGGTCAGAATCCCGGCCTGTTTTAGGGCTTGAATCTGATGCGGATGTGGAATCCCAAAATGAAAGCTGACTGCTCGCGGTTTGATTTCTAATACCAGATTCAGAAAGTCATCATTGTCTTTAAAACTCGGATAAATACACTCCAAATGATCTGGTGCCTGAGCGCCATATTCGGCAAATTTATCTTTAAACTGTGCAATCCATGCCTGCGCTACAGCCTCATCTACAGGAACAGTGTCATGACAGAAAAAATTAACCTGAAAAGGGCAATCTGTCAGTTCTTGAGTCTTTAAAATCTGTTGTCGCGCTGCATCAATACTGCTGGCCCCCAGACCCAGTGAACCCAAGCCGCCCTGATTGGACACTTCGGCAGCAAGCTCGGGCGTAGAGACACCTGCCATCGGTGCCAAGAAAATAGGATGTTTAATTCCGAGATTTTCTAATAAAGACATAGATTTGCTCCTTGTTATGCTTTTACTTTGCCTTTGAGCACAAAATTAAGCAAATCATATTGGTTATTTTATTTTGAAATACTGCAGCATGGGTTACGTGTTATTTACATTTCTTGCGACACGCTACGTCGCCAAAAAGATAGAACTTTTATTAGCCTAGAATTGAACACCTTATAATAGCCTTTTGGTCAAATATTTTTTGAGCTCATGTCTGATCGTATCCGTGAAAAACTGCAAATTTTAGCCGATGCTGCCAAGTATGATGTGTCGTGCTCATCCAGCGGTAGCAACCGTAAAAATAAAGACAAGGGCGTGGGCAATACCGGGAATGGCATCTGTCATAGTTATACCGAAGATGGCCGCTGTGTGTCCTTATTGAAAATTCTGTTCTCTAATGTCTGTATTTTTGACTGTTCCTATTGTGTTTCGCGCCGTTCCAATGACGTCCAGCGTGCTGCATTTACCGTGCAGGAAGTCGTCGATCTGACCATGAATTTTTATCGGCGTAATTATATTGAGGGTCTGTTTCTCAGTTCGGGGATTTTTAAATCGGCCGATCACACCATGGAACGGATGCTGCAGGTGGTCAAAAAACTTAGACTCGAAGAAAACTTTAATGGCTATATCCATCTGAAAACTATTCCGGGTGCATCACAGGAGATCATTACCGAAGCTGGACTGTATGTCGATCGTATGAGTATTAATCTGGAAATGCCGACGGAGGCGGGACTGCAAAAATTTGCGCCTGAGAAAACCCATGCCGAAGTACAAAAAGACTTGGGCATTGTGCGTGACCGGTTGATCCAGCTCAAAGATGAACGCAAGCTGATCAAGTCCGTTCCAAAATTTGTACCTGCCGGACAAACTACACAAATGGTGGTGGGCGCGCATAGTGAAACCGATCAGGACATTATTTTAATGGCTGACCGGCATTACAAGGAATTTAAGCTGAAGCGGGTGTATTTCTCTGGCTATATCCCGATTAATCCTGAAGATAAAGCCTTACCTGCTATCGGCTCAGCACCGCCATTATTAAGAGAAAACCGTCTGTATCAATCTGACTGGCTGATGCGTTTTTATGGCTTTGCTGCTGATGAAATTGTCGATGATCAGCATCCGAATCTGGAGCTGGAGATTGATCCTAAACTCAGTTGGGCCTTGCGTCATTCTGAAGCCTTTCCAGTCGATATTAACCGTGCCGACTATAAAATGATTCTACGGGTACCCGGCATAGGCGTGCGTTCTGCCCAGAAAATTGTACAGGCACGCCGTTTTGGACAGATTCATATTGACCAGCTAAGGCGCATGGGCGTGGCTTATAACCGGGCGCAGCATTTTATTCGCTGTGCGGATACACCGAAATTTAAGAAAGATCAGCACGCCCATCAGATTCGCCAGCAAATTTTGATGTCAGGGCAATCCAAATATCAGCAGCAACTTTCACCTCAATTAGGATTTGGTTTCTAGTGGCAAGTTACTGTTTTGATGGCAGCATGACTGGTCTGCTCAGTTGTGTATTTCGTGCTTTCGAGTTTAAAGAATTTAACGTGATAGTGACGGCCAATCCTCAAGCACAAACAGGTTTATTTGATGAATTTATCCATGTGGCCTCTAATGATCAGCATGGGCAGCGGGTGTGGCAGGGATTAAAGCAGAAAGTATCTTCCAGCAGTTTGCGTGCTTTTTACTATACGTTTTTGTCAGAGCAGGAAGCAGCGTTCCAGACTCTTTTTGATTTTGCAGTCTATGTCTTTCAAAACCAGCGTCCAGTCGATAAAGATTATGGTCATACTGCGGTGATCGGCATGTCGCAATGGGCCAAGCAAGTGGGGCGGGAAAAGCATCGTATGGAGGCTTTTGTACGCTTTAAAAAAGCCAAAGATGGTTTGTTTCTGAGTCTGGTCAGACCGGATTTTAATGTCTTGCCGATTATTTCCCGACATTTTCAGGAGCGTTATCAGGATCAAAGTTGGCTGATTTATGACGAGCAGCGTAATTACGGTATTTATTATGATTTAAGGCAGATGCATCAGGTCGAGATGAACGCTGAAATAATCGATCCACAAATCCGGATTGGTCATAGTCAATCATTCAGTATTGAACTGGATGATCAAGAGCTGCTATATGATCAGCTCTGGAAAGACTATTTTAACAGTGTGAATATTCAGGCGCGCAAGAACATGAAATTGCATATTCAATATGTGCCAAAGCGCTACTGGCGTTATATGAATGAGAAATTACTTTAAACAGTACATCAAGCTGCTTTCAGGCATAATAAGCATTGGTATATTTAAATTGAGTGTATAAACATGAAGGTATGGCTAACGTCATTAGCACTGCTCACTGGATTAACTGCATGTTCGGAACAACCACAAAAACCGGTCGTAGATCCAGCCAAATATCAGGTTCAGACCGCACAGGAACTGCAGCAACGTTTTGATGCACTCAATGTCCAGTTAGCCCAAGACTTTCAGAAATTTAAGAAAGTCGAAAGCATTGCTTTCGCACACCAGTTTCCTTTAGATGTCAATAATCTGCAAAGCTTGAACCAGCATCTCGTTAGCAGTACGGCATTAAAACCCAGTAAAATTGCCTATTGCGATATGATGAATAGTTATTTTGCCGATATGTACCGCTTGGGA
The DNA here is from genome assembly GCF_056857555.1 of Acinetobacter sp. L-24. The sequence goes on from NZ_JBSXNI010000042.1 coordinate 87,395, forward strand.
CATTACAATCTGGAACTGGTCGATGACATTAAACTGCCTAATGCCAAGAATGAAAATTTAAAAGCCAATTTCTCTGACGCTGATCATTTTTATACCTTTATTCTGGATCGTTATACGACTTATCGTCAGGTCCAGCAGACCATGGGTTATGGCTGTAATTTAAAAGCTGCGCTGTAAATCCTAAAGCCAGAAAAAAGCCCATCACAGATGGGCTTTTTTGATTTTAAGCATTAGCAACCGGTCAGTTTTTCAGACTGCGGTTTTTCATCCGAGAAGAAAATCGGACGAAGTTTTACCCCGATCCCGTTACCAATAAAAGCGAAGACCAGCCATAACCAGCCATGCAGACTACCAGAGGCAATCCCACTGAAATATGCGCCGATATTACAACCATAAGCTAAGCGTGCGCCGTAGCCCAGCATTATGCCACCTACAACAGCAGCAATCAGTGAACGTTTTGGAATATTGAAATTCGGCGCAAATTTACCTGCCAAACTTGCTGCCAACAAAGCACCCAGCATGATACCGAAGTTCATCATTGAGGTAATATCAAACCATAATGATTCTGCCAGTGCTTTGGCATTGCCTGCTTTTTGCCAATAATCCCAAGAAGCTACATCAACACCCACAAGCGTAGCACCTTTGGCACCCCAAACTGCCAGCGCAGAGGTTACGCCCCAAGGACGACCTGCGAGTGCCAGCGTAGCAAAGTTGAGCAAGGTCAGAATAATACCGCCCCAAATCAAAGGCCATGGACCACGAACAAAGCGCTTCCAGCCCTGATATTCACTGCGTGGCTCAATTTCCAGGCTGCCATGACGTTTCTTTTCGAAATAAACTGTTGCTGCAGCAATGATGGCAAAAACGATAAAGCTCAACAGTAATCCAGGGAGAACGCCTAAACTTTCTACCAGTGAAATCGGTTCAAGATGTGGCAGGGCAAACCACCAGTCAAGGTGCGAGGTCGCAATCACAGACCCGATACAGAAGAACAAGAGCGTCACCAGCATACGTGCGCTACCGCCACCTACAGTATACAACGTACCTGATGCACAGCCGCCACCAAGTTGCATGCCGATACCGAAAATAAAGGCACCAATCATGACTGACATGGAAACAGGATTAACGTTACCTTTAACTGGGTTGCCGAATAATTCACCTGCACCTAAAGCCGGGAAAAACAGCAGGACCGCCAGAGCGAGCATAATCATTTGTGCACGTAAACCACGGCCGCGACGTTCCTTGATAAAGACACGCCAGCTCGAAGTAAAACCAAATGAAGCATGGTACAGGGTCATGCCCAGTGCACCACCAATCAAGAATAATAGAGCCTGATTTAAGCCTACGATTTGATAGGCACCGATTGTACCTATGATAAGCAAGATAAAAGCTGCCCAGACCGAAATATTCGACCGTTGGGAAGCAGCAACAATGACTGACATGGGAGATTAAATTATTAAAAATAAAGGCTGGTATTCTACTGAATTTCAGTTTAAATGCAGCCCGTTTTGCCGAGTGAATCACAATTAAGTCATTCTAATACTTGATAAGTTTTATCAGTTTATCTGATTTTGTCGACTCATTTAGATAAAAAATGATCCCATCAAGAATTAATGCAATTTCAATTTAGATCATTCGCTATTTAAAATCATCTCTAATAAAAAAGCCTGCAATCGCAGGCTTTTAAACATCAAGCTGAATCCTAAAATCAGTTTTCAGCTTTTTCCCGAACTTCTCCGGCACCTTCCTCAACTGCCGCAGCTGTTGCTGCAGTTGCTTTACGTGCTGCTTCCGCAGTGGCATCTGCTGCTCTAGACGTTGCAGCAGCTGCTTCGTCCGCTGCCTGAGCAGTATTTTCCGCGGCATTATCCATTGCTCGTTCGGTTTCTACCGCAGCCTCACGGCTGGCATCTTCCATATCATGACCGGCTTGATTGGCTGCATTTTCTAAATGCTCACCTGTGGTTGCGCCGGTTTCAGGCGCTTCTTCTTTACTACAGCCGACTAAGGCAACAGTGGTCGCCAAACCTAAAGCAATCAGTAATTTATTCATCGAGTAATATCCTTTTGTTGTTGTAGAGCTGCAATCTAATTTAGCAGCCATTTGTTTAGATTTATGCTAGCAAATAGATCAACATTTGTTGATTAACTGTAACTTTTTTCGATACTTATACTGTAATGGCACAGTCGGAAGTTGTTTTAAGTTTCATGGAATAGTGATATTCACAGAGAGGGGAGCTTCAAAACTATCATTCGACATGCAGATTATAGTATGAAGTTTGGTATTTAGATATTTGGCATCATGAGCCAGAGATAATTCTAAAAATGAAGAAATGAAAGACAGAAAAAAGCCCGCATGATGCAGGCTTTTTTTAAGAAAAACTTATAGACCAGCAGAGGCTTTAAGCGCTTCCACTTTGTCAGTTTTTTCCCAGGTAAATGCAGTATCTGAACCTTCACGACCGAAGTGACCATAAGCAGCAGTTTGCTTATACATTGGCTGGATCAGGTCAAGCATACGGGTAATGCCATATGGACGTAAGTCGAAATGTTCACGAACCAGTGCAATAATCAATTCTTCAGAGACTTTTGCAGTATTGAATGTATTGATTGAAATTGAAGTTGGCTCAGCAACACCAATCGCATAAGACACCTGAATCTCACACTTGTCAGCCAAGCCAGCAGCAACGATGTTTTTCGCCACATAACGACCTGCATACGCAGCAGAGCGGTCAACTTTAGATGGATCTTTACCAGAGAAAGCACCACCGCCGTGACGTGCCATACCGCCGTAGGTATCTACGATAATTTTACGGCCAGTCAAACCACAGTCACCCACAGGACCACCGATCACAAACATACCCGTTGGGTTGATGTGGAATTTGGTGTCCGCATGGAACATGTCAGCAGGAATGATTTTCTTCACAATCTCTTCAATCACAGCTTCTTTCAGGTTCGCTTGAGTGATTTCAGAATCATGTTGAGTCGAAAGAACGACTGCATCTAAACGAACTGGTACGCCATTTTCATAAGCAAACGTTACCTGGCTTTTTGCATCTGGGCGTAACCATGGCAAGGTGCCATTACGGCGTAATTCAGCCTGCTTTTCCATCAAGCGATGCGCATATGAAATCGGCGCAGGCATTAATACATCAGTCTCGCGGCTGGCGTAACCGAACATTAAACCTTGGTCGCCGGCACCCTGATCTTCAGGTTTCTGGCGGTCGACACCTTGAGCAATTTCAGGTGACTGTTTACCAATCATGTTGATCACGGCACAGGTTGAACCATCAAAACCAAGATCAGAATGGTGATAACCAATTCCGTTTACGGTATGACGTACAATTGCCTCAAAATCAACATTTGCTGTCGTTGTGATTTCACCGGCAAGTACAACCGCACCTGTTTTTACAAGCGTTTCACAAGCAACCCGTGCATATGGGTCTTCTTTTAAGATTGCATCCAAAATAGCGTCACTGATTTGGTCAGCCATTTTATCTGGATGGCCTTCGCTTACAGATTCCGAAGTAAATACAGCGTACTCGCGCATAGTCCTATCACAGTTAATTTTAAAGACCCGATATGTTACATCGAGTTGCGCTCTAGGACTAGCTTAACACGACAAAATTGGTCGAAATTGTTTCAAATTATTGTGTTTTTAATTGATTAATAGAATTAAAAAAATTGATATGTCTATTTAGACAGCATTATTGATTGGGGAATATGAAGCAACAATATTTTAATCCGTCAGACTGTCAGAAAATTAAATGCTTAGATTTCCGATTAAATCTTAAAAAAATAGACGATAGACAAAATACAAAGCTCAAAATTCAAAATTTACTTAAGCAAGTGATCATTACATCAATAAAGCAGATTCAGGCTGTGCGCCTTGCGACCAAATGTCTTGTTGATGTTCGGGTATATCTTCATATTAGCGCTAAGTCTTCCACATTAGCTGGTTAGGAATGGCGACATCTTTTGCTATGGACTTCTTGGAGCAAGACTGTAAGGAGATCAGAAATCATGTATCAAAAGGCATTTACCCTGATTGAAGTGCTGATCGTGCTCATCATTATCGCGATTTTAGTGACGATGGCTTTTATGAGTTATCAAGCTTATGTCGTGCGTAATCAATTGGCCGAAGTGTTTGAACAGGCTGGAGCATATCGAACCCAGTTTATTGCTTCGGATCAGCACTGTGATGCCGGACGCCAGATTGGTGGGCATGGTCAATATATCGAAAAAGTCATTATTAATGCCGCTTGCCGGATAGAGTTCAAGATACGAGAGCAGGGTGTAGATACTGCGATTCGCGGGAAATCAGTCGCTTTTGATGTTCATAGTGGCAAATGTTATTCCACTGATATTCAGCAGCGCTATTTGCCTAAAGATTGTCAAGGACAATAAGTCTGCCGAGGTTGGAAATTAGCCTAGGCAAATTAGATTTCACCTGTATATCAAACAATCCTGCCAATATTTTATAAAATTTAATACAAATTACATTATGAATACATCAGAGAATTGTATGAATTTTCTTCAAAAATAATGGTGTGAGACATATGAAATAGAAACAAAATCAGCATAAATTCAATCCTGTTTATCAGCTTGAAATCCAGATACAGAAATTAAAGTCGCTTTTGAAATGCAGGATAATTCAATCTGTAAACCAGTAGAGCGAATCAAAGCCGAAGAAGAAATGTGGAATAATTGTACGATAAGGCAAGAGACACTCAATAAACTGATAAATATTGTTGGTTAGTCTTTACCCCTCGCTGTTTTTTTAAGACAATAGACAGCAGTTTTGAAAGTCTTTTCATCATTTCCTATTTCTGAATATTTTGGACTCTGATTTATGACAACCCCGCTTAATGAACGTCGTATTGCAAACGCAATTCGTGTATTGGCAATGGATGCTGTGCAAAAAGCAAACTCAGGACATCCAGGTGCTCCAATGGGGATGGCAGATATCGCTGATGTGGTTTGGCGTGAATTCATGAACCACAACCCGACCAACCCGAATTGGGCAAACCGTGACCGTTTTGTATTATCAAATGGCCATGGCTCTATGCTTCAATATGCGCTTCTTCATTTAACGGGCTACGATCTTTCGATTGAAGATCTTAAAGCATTCCGTCAACTTCATTCTAAAACACCTGGTCACCCGGAGTTGGGCTATGCACCAGGGATTGAAACGACGACTGGTCCTTTAGGTCAAGGCATCGCGAATGCTGTCGGTTTTGCACTGGCTGAAAAAACTCTAGCTGCGCAATTCAACAAAGACGACATCCAAGTTGTAGATCACTTCACTTATTGCTTCCTCGGCGATGGCTGTTTGATGGAAGGTGTTTCTCACGAAGCATGTTCTTTGGCGGGTACATTGGGTCTGGGCAAATTGATTGCTTACTATGACGACAATGGCATCTCGATTGACGGCGAAGTGGAAGGCTGGTTCTCTGACGATACAGAACAACGCTTTCTGGCATACGGCTGGCAAGTGATTAAAGTTGATGGCCACGATGCAGATGCAATCCGTCAGGCAACGATTGAGGCGAAAGCTGAAACTGCTAAACCAACCATCATTATCTGTAAAACCGTGATTGGTTTGGGTTCACCAAACAAGCAAGGTAAAGAAGACAGTCATGGTGCACCACTCGGTCATGACGAAATCGTGTTGACTCGTGAAGCGCTAGGTTGGACTGACGAAGCATTTGTGATTCCTGAAGATGTTTATGCAGCTTGGGATGCGAAAGCCAAAGGTGCTGAATCAGAAGCAGCTTGGAACGAAACATTTGCTGCTTATGCTGCAAAATATCCAACTGAAGCCGCTGAATTTAAACGTCGTTTATCTGGTGAATTACCGGCTGACTTCGTTGCAAAAGCGGATGCCTATATTGCAGAAGTGAATGCCAAAGCTGAAACAATTGCAACGCGTAAAGCCAGCCAAAATGTATTGCAAGCACTTGTTCCATTATTGCCAGAAGTTCTAGGTGGTTCTGCGGATCTTGCAGGTTCTAACCTGACCCTTTGGAAAGGCGCGCAAGGCGTACAGGACAATCCGGCAGGTAACTACGTACACTATGGCGTACGTGAATTCGGTATGACTGCAATCGCGAATGGTGTTGCACTGCATGGCGGGTTCATCCCTTATGTAGCAACATTCCTGATGTTTATGGAATATGCACGTAATGCGGTACGTATGTCTGCATTAATGAAACAGCGCGTGATCCATGTGTATACGCATGACTCAATTGGTCTGGGTGAAGATGGCCCAACGCATCAACCTGTTGAGCAGATCGCATCCCTTCGTGGTACACCAAACCTAAATACATGGCGTCCATGTGACACCGTTGAAGCAGCAATTTCTTGGAAATCTGCATTAACGCGTGCTGAAGGTCCAACCGCATTGATCTTCTCTCGTCAGAACTTGCCATTCCAAACCCGTACTCAAGCTCAAATTGAGAACGCTGCGAAAGGTGGCTATGTATTGGCTGAAGAAAAAGGCGAATTGAAAGCCATCATCATTGCAACTGGTTCTGAAGTATCTCTGGCAATGGAAGCTTATGCACAGCTTGAAGGCGTGCGTGTCGTGTCTATGCCATGTGCTGAAGAATTCATGAAGCAAGATGCAGCTTATCGTGAAGCGGTTCTTCCATCAAATATTCGTGCACGTGTTGCTGTTGAGGCTGCACATGTTGATTACTGGTGGAAATTTGTGGGCCTTGATGGTCGCGTAATCGGTATGACAACGTATGGCGAATCTGCACCTGCAAAAGATCTGTTCCAGTTCTTCGGGATTACCACTGAAGCAGTTGTAGCAGCTATAAAAGAGATTACTGCATAATCAACTGATTAAGCAGTTTTTTAAAAGACGCTCCATTTTTGGGGCGTCTTTTATTTTTTCGCTTTTTAGCGTTGTTTTCATGTGGCAATCGTTAGAAAGTTCTCCCATAGTCGAAATGAAAGAGTGAGATGAACATGAGCTTGTATGAACAAATTAACGATGAAATTATTTTAATGGATGCAGGCGAACTCAAGTGGATCGGACAGGAGTTAGCTCTTGAAGCGATGGTTGCAGTTGATTTAATGCTGCAAGAATTAGCCGAAGAAAAGGTCATTAAAGTGCGTCGTAAAAATCATGAAAAGACGACTGGCCTAAAACAGGTTGATCGTATTCTGGTTGAAAAACTTTAAACATAAAGCATGAAAAGTCCCTGATTGGGCCTTTTTTTATGCCGGATGATTTTCATCTGACAGGTTGCTTATGAGCACCAGATGAGATAAAGCTAAGTTTAGGCCGCTATAAAAATTCAGCGACTACTATCGAAATGACTTAAATTAAAGAAATAAGCCAAAGAAGCGGTTAAACATGAATATACAGCCCCAGATCCAGATCAAATCTTTAGAGCAAATATCACAGGCAGAATGGCTATTTTTATGGCAAGACTATCAACGCTTTTATCAGACGCAAATTTCTGAAGAGGTAAGTGAAAATACCTGGGATAAATTAACCAATTATGAATTAGATTCAATGTACGGTTTTGCGGCGCTGATGGATGGAAAGGTCGTGGGGATTGTGCATGTTATCGAACATAATAGTAGCTGGACAGTAAGACCTTATGCCTATTTGCAGGATCTATTTACCCATCCTGACTATCGGGGAAAGGGTGTGGCGCGTAAGTTGATTCAACATGTCTATCAGGTTGCACAGCAGCGTAATTGCGACCGGGTTTACTGGCTGACTCAGGAATCAAATCATCAGGCACAAGCATTGTATAACAAAGTCGCCAAGAAAACTGGATTCATCCAGTACCGTATGGATTAAAGCTCAAAAATTAAAAAAAATAACTTACAATTTTATCGTTTCATCACTGCAACAAAACGTTTTATCTTTAGGGCTGTAAACGGTTCCAGATTCTATACACTTAATAACATCCAAAACGTGAGATAAAAACATGAATTTCAAAACATTAGCATTAGGCTTGGCGGTCGCATCTGTAGCAACAGTTTCTATGGCAAAACCAGTGGCCTATACGATTGACCCGACTCATTCAGCAACGGTGTTCTCTTGGAGCCACTTTGGTTTCTCTACACCATCTGCAAACTTCAGTGACATCCAAGGTACGATTAATGTTGATAATGTAAAACCTGCGAATTCTTCGGTCAATGTGAATATCCCGGTTGCAAGCATTAATACGAATGTGAAAGCGCTGGATGACCATATTAAGACAGCAGAATTTTTTGATGCTGCCAAATATCCGAATATCACTTTTAAAAGTACTAAAGTTCAGGCTTTAGGCAAAAACAAATACAAAATCACCGGTAACTTAACCGTAAAAGATGTCACTAAACCTGTGGTACTGGACGCAGTTTTAAATAAACAAGGCATGCACCCAATGACAAAATTACAAACGATTGGTTTCAATGCAACCACTTCATTTAACCGTTCAGCCTTTGGGGTAGGCGGTTATGTTCCAAATGTGGGCGATAAAATTACAGTGAACATTACTACCGAGGCTTCTGTACCTGCTCCGAAAAAGTAAAAATGACAAATAAAAAAGCACCCAGTTGGGTGCTTTTTTATTACGGTTATTTAAGTTGCAGGTTTTCTAAATAATGCATCAATACCGAACTGGCTGCCTGTTCAAGCGCGGGCGCATAGCTTTGATGATCCGCCCGCAAGGCAGGGATATTGATCTGGGCTTTGCGTAACTCACAGGTATGTCCAATCAGCCATTTCTCTAAACTTTCACTGGCCACTTCAGCATGGAATTGTAGTGCTAGAATATTCTGTCCTACCCGAAAGGCCTGATTTGGATAAAGATCAGAGCTGGCCAGCAATTCAGCCTGTTCAGGTAGGTCAAAGGTATCACCATGCCAATGCAGGACGTCAATATCATCCAGAGCTTTTAGTGGATTATTTTCAATAGAAGCAAGACTGAGTTTAGACCAGTCAATTTCCTTTACATCTCCTGGATAGACTTCAGCATCCAATGCAGCAGCAATTAATTGCGCACCTAAACAGATGCCTAATGTCGGTAAATTCTTTTGCAGGCGAACTTTAAGTAAGTCTATTTCCTGTTGTAAAAAAGGATAATCCTCAGTTTCATAGACTGCAATCGGGCCACCGAGAATGACTGTTAATCCGGGATGTTCAAAAGCCTTAGTGAGATCATCGATACCGGCTTCGAAATAACGCACACGTAAGCCGAGCTGATAAAAAATATCTTCCCAAGCGCCTAAGTCTTCAAAAGCGAGATGTTGAATGGCATAAACGGTATCGGGGAGGTGGGCTAAGTTCAGCATAGTTTTTTGATATCAAGAGAATGATTTAATTTAACGTGAATCAAAAGCAAAATAAAAGGCTTTATCTACCGATCCTGTGCAAAATAGAAAATAATGAGCATCGCTGCGCTATCAGAAAGTTTCTAAAAATTTCCGTGTGATCGCTACATTAAGCAGTTCATTTTTTCTTTTGTGTAGGAAAGAGAGTAGAGTAAGACTGCCGTACTGAATAAAAACAACAAGACCATCAGGATCAAGGATATGCAAAATATACGTTTATATGTCGATAAAAACAGAATCAGCCCCTATGCCATGTCGGTTTATGTTGCCTTAAAAGAAAAGGGTTTAGATTTTCAGGAAATCGTGATTGATTTAGATCAGCAGCAACAGAAATCCGCGGCTTATCAAGCCATTTGTCCAAGTGCTAAAGTTCCGTGTTTAATAGTAGATAACTTTAGCCTGTTTGAATCATGGGCGATCACTGAATACTTGGAAGATGCCTTTCCGGCTCCAAGTTATCCGGCCTTATATCCTAAGGAAATTCAGGCCAGAGCCAAATGTCGCGCCATACAAGCTTTGGTCAAAACCGATTTTATGCAAATCCGCCAGCAGATGCCTTCCGATTGGGTATTTCACCCAGCAAAAATATCTACACCTCTTACAGCTCCGATCACTGAAGAAATTCAGCGCTTGGTGAATGTGGCAGAATATATGCTGGAGGACATATGGTTGACTGAACACTGGTCCATTGCAGACTTTGATCTGGCCTTTATGTTGCATCGTTTGCTGAGCCATCAGGTGAAACTTCCTGTGAAAATAATAGAATATGTCGAGCGTAATTTTAAGTGTGCTTCGGTACAAGCCTGGCTTGCAGAACATGAAAAAGCTAAAACTTTAATCTAATGCCGACTGATAAAACAGTTCATAAAAAAACCTACTTAAATAGATAAAATTCAAGCGTAATATGAATCAGAATAAAACTTGAAAGATACAGAGGATATAATCCTCATTGAATAAGAAGGAAGGAGTGGCCGGTGGGGAATTCACATCATCATGAACATAGTCATGTCACTGTGACTGCAAAAAATGCCAAAAAATTATCAATAGCGTTGGCATTAACCACGACTTTTTTAATTGTGGAAGTGATTGCCGGTTTTCTGACTCAAAGTTTGGCCCTACTTTCTGATGCTGCGCATATGTTTACCGATGCTGCTGCACTGGCTATCGCATTAGTGGCCATTAAAATTGGACAAAAACCGGCAGACAATAAACGGACTTTTGGTTATCAGCGTTTTGAAATTCTGGCTGCCCTGTTTAACGCCTTGATGCTGTTTGTAGTTGCGATTTATATCTTGTTTGAAGCTTATCAGCGTTTGAGTCATCCGCCGGAAATCCAGAGTTTGGGGATGATGATCGTAGCCACCTTGGGGCTGACCATTAATCTGATTTCCATGAAAATTCTGGTATCCAGTAGTCAGGAAAGTCTCAATGTTAAAGGTGCTTATCTGGAAGTTCTCAGTGATGCGCTGGGATCAGTCGGAGTAATTATTGGGGCACTAGTGATTTATTTGACTGGCTGGATGTGGATGGATGCGCTGATTGCGGTATTGATCGGATTTTGGGTATTGCCAAGAACCTGGATTTTGCTGAAACAGAGCATCAATATTCTGCTTGAGGGTGTGCCGGATGAAATTGATATTGAAAAATTACGCCACGATCTTTTGGCGCTCGAAGGGGTTCAGGACATTCATCAGCTCAAGGTTTGGGCAATTACTTCCAAAAAAGTCATGCTGACTGTGCATCTGGTTGCGCCGAATGTGGATTATCAGAAACTGCGGCATCAGACCTTTGAGATGCTTCACCATGAGCATCATATTACCGAGATGACTTTGCAGATTGAAGCGGAAGACTGCCCACCAGAACATCGGGGACAATCCTCACATCTGCATTCACATGTCGAAACCCATCAGCATTGAAGTGGAATAATATAAGAATCGGGAAAATTGATTATTTTTTTAAAAGTGAGCGAATCACATCCAAATAACTTGGCGGAGCATCGACATACTCACGCTCCCTTAACATCTGGTGCATTCTCGCCAGCTTTTGATGCGGAACAGAGGCCATCAAATGATGTTCAATATGATAGTTCACATGAATCGGGGCAACCAGAGCACGTGCCAACCAACCTGCACGAGTGGTTCGGGTATTACTAAGGGCAGAATGACTGGTTTCTAATCCGGCATGCTCAGCCATGGCTCGGATGCGGATAAACAGGGGAAATGGAGTGATATAGGCAAGAGGCCATAATAAATACAGTTTAGGATGTCCGCTGGCCCACAGTGCAGAAAAAATTGCTGCATTTGAGATCAGCATACCTGAACTATTTTTCAGCAGATTTTTTGCGAGTTCTAGATTGCTACGATCACCACGCAGAATTGGCTTGGGGTCGTTGGAAACACTCCATTCCAGTAATTCAAGATCCATCAATACCCGACCTGCAAGAAACTTAAGCCCAGATTGTCCATTCAGGTCACGGAAAAATTTCCTGAATAGTGAGCTTTGAGTAATGGGAAATTTTTTTACCAACCCCAAGTCAGGATCATCTGGCTGTGAGGTTTTAGCATGATGTTTCAGATGATAAGGACGATACTTGCTAACATCATTCCAGATCGGGCGTGCACAGAGCCAGTCGGTCAAATGAGTGTTTAACCATTTAGTTTTGAACAGGCTATGATGTGAGGCATCATGCATCAAAATAGCCATCGCAAGCTGGCGTCCCGCAAGAATGGCCAATGCCAGCGCGCACATCAGGACTTTCCCCCATGTAGGTAAATATTCCCAGCTATAGGCAACCGTACCAAAGGTCATGACAATTACGGTCCAGGTTGAACCTACTGCCCAGGCACCGTGTAAGTCTGAGGTCGTGGTGAGTTCTTTAATTTCATCACGACTAAAAAGTTCTGTGACACTGACCTTGCTGTTCATTCTTCTGCCTATATTTAGTTCTTATTGCTTTATTCAATATATTTGGATGAAATATTACAGTCAATTTATTTTTGTGTATAAAAAAGAAATAAATTAGACCCCTTGGTCTTTAAAATAGTGTTGCCATAAAAGTTGACCCTGTTTTTCTATTTTGCGGACTGCGAGCTCAAATTGTTGTCGGGCATCGGTGTCTATCCATTCTGCAGGAAGCAAAGGATCAGCACGTAAACTAAACAGGGCAGATTTACCTAGATAAAAGGCACTTTTTGCAGCCTCTGCTAAAGTCAGATTTTGGTAATTTTCAAACCAGTCGTTAATATCATGCTGTACTGCATGATAGGTCTGATGTAGCTCTTCGATATCCCATAAATCACGAATTTCGGTTTCACTTTCCAGTTGACTGACTTGGAAAAAACGTGCGTCAGGATCTAATCCAAACTGGATTACAGCTGTTTTTAATGGACTTAGGTTTAGCGTTAAATTATCGGGACGAATAAAAACATTTTGCTCTAGTTCCTGAAAACCATAATAACGCAGCGCTTTTTCTCTTTTATATAAGGCGGTACGGTCTACACGTCCCAAAGTGCCGGTATAGACCAATACATATTTTCCGTTCCATGTGGTCGCCGTTTGCATATCAGGGTGTTTGTTTAAGCTGATAAAAGAAGTATCGAATTTTTTCTCTAGCAATTGATACACGCCGCGTTCCACAGCTTGAATGAAATTTTCCTGATTTAATCGAGCCACAGCGACACGGATACCATTGTCAGATATACCCAATAATTCAGCAGCAGCTAATATCCGCTTAATAGTCAAGGTTGAGTTCTTAGAAGCGTAGAGTAAGTCTAAAACAAGATGACGAGCATTCAATTTATAAGTCATGAAACGATATCGTTATGAAAGGGATTGAAAGTTTTAAAGTTTATCCACAATAGCACTTTGTCATGAATAACCCAAAAAAATTGTCAGGGTAAAAGAGGATGAATAAGTGATTTGAGATATACATTTTATTAATAAATTTTTTTCAAACACAATAAAAAAACCCTTATCTTTCGATAAGGGTTTTTCGTATTCTGGAGCGGGAAAGGAGACTCGAACTCCCGACCCCAACCTTGGCAAGGTTATGCTCTACCAACTGAGCTATTCCCGCAATGAGGTGAATTATAGAGAATTCCACAGCAGTGTCAACTCCCTATAAATCTGTTTGATTAATTAATCAGCACGACGCCAAACTGTACCTTGACGAGTATCCTCAAGTACCACGCCTTGATCAAGTAAAGATTGACGAATCTCATCCGCACGTGCGAACTCTTTGGCTTTCTTGGCATCCTGACGCTGTTGAATCAAATCTTCAATTTGTTCAGGTGACAATCCTAGAGCTTCTTGACCAATGTCAGATTTGAGGAACTCATCTACATTTTGCTGTACCAGACCGAGAATATTGGTCAGGTGACGTAAAGTTGCGTAGTAGATCGCTGCCTGTTCCGCATTTTCTTCTTTCACGGTACGATTCAGCTCTTTATTGATTTCGAACAATACCGCAATCGCTTCAGGCGTATTGAAATCATCACGCATAGCGGCATTGAAACGCTCAACCAAAGCCTCATCCAGAGTTTCAATCAGATGATCACCATAAACCGCCTGATAGGTTTTAAAAGAATGGTAGAAACGAGACAAGGTATTTTTTGCTTCTTTTAAGGCAACATCCGAGTAATTCACCGGGCTACGATAATGGGAAGAGACAATAAAGTAACGCACCACTTCCGGATGGAATTTTTCAATCACGTCGCGAATGGTGAAGAAATTGCCTAAAGACTTCGACATTTTCTCGCCATCGACATTGATGAATCCGGCATGCATCCAGTAATTAACATACTGTTCGCCAGTAGATGCTTCAGATTGTGCAATTTCATTTTCATGGTGCGGGAAAGTCAGATCAGCACCACCGCCATGAATATCGAAATGATTGCCTAGGCAGCAGGTCGACATTGCTGAACATTCGATGTGCCAGCCTGGACGGCCATTGCCCCAAGGTGATGCCCATGACGGTTCATTTTCCTTGGCATGTTTCCAGAGGACAAAGTCAAACGGGTGTTTCTTTTCGACTTCAACATCGACACGTTCAGACGCGCCGGCTTGCATATCTTCTAATTTACGGCCAGAAAGACGACCATATTTGGCAAACTTCTCGACCTCAAAGTAGACATCACCATTATTGGATGGATAAGCCGTACCTTTGTCGACCAGGTTGCTGATCATATCTTGCATCTGATCGATGTAATCTGTGGCTTTAGGTGCTACATCAGGTGCAAGGCAGCCCAGTTTGGCAAAATCCTCATTCATCGCATCAATAAAGCGGCTGGTTAGCTCTGAGATACTTTCGCCATTTTCATTGGCACGTTTAATAATTTTATCGTCAATATCCGTAATATTACGCACATATTTGACCTTCCAGCCTTGGCTACGCAGGAAACGGATAATATAGTCAAATGCAACCACTGTACGTGCATGTCCAATATGACAGTAGTCATACACCGTCATACCACAGACATACAGATCAATTTGACCTTCAACACGAGGTACGAATTCTACTTTTTTGCGTTGCTCTGAGTTATATAGAACAAATGGTTGCATAGCTGTTCAAAAGACTTCAAATAAAAGGATGAATCATCTTAACCTAAGCATAATTATTCATAAAGATAAAAGCGTAAAAAGCCTCAGTTATTTAGGGGAGTTAGGCAACGAGAGTGATTTATAAAGAAGGGGTTCAGGAAGTGAAATAGCGAATATTGAGCTTACATTTTCAGAGGCAGTGTTTGCCAGTCTGATGGAATTATATTTGAATGAGTCTGGTCTGATTTGACCCAAACTTATTTCGGATAGCGTAAGCGTGTTACCCTAAAAAATAAAAACAAGTGCCTTTTACAGCGTCAAAAATGGAGCGAATGTAGAGGCGGAGATACCAGATTGTGCAAGTTGAATACAATCTGAATATATTAAAAATCCGTCGAATCTTCTACATTTAGAAAGCTTACAATTGCATAGCTATGCTAAAATTGCGAAAATTATGCCCATCAAACCAGAGTTTTTCTCTGTCCTTAGCGTAGGTAAACAGGCTTTGAATCCACAAAAAACAGCGAATCAACTAGATTTCCAGAAAGTCGCACTTGAAACACTGCGCATCGAAGAAAATGCACTACAGATTTTAGCAACACAGATTGATAACCGGTTTAGCCGGGCATGTGAAATTATTTTACAGTGTACTGGCCGTCTGGTGATTACCGGAATGGGCAAGTCAGGTCATATTGGCCGTAAAATGGCGGCGACCTTTGCTTCGACCGGAACTCCCTCATTCTTTATGCATCCAGGTGAAGCCGGTCATGGCGACTTGGGTATGTTAGTGGCTGGTGATGTGCTGATTGCGATTTCAAACTCGGGCAAGAGTGATGAAATCATGATGTTGATGCCACTCATCAAACATCTGGAAATTCCGCTGATTACCATCAGTGGTGATGATCGTGGTCCAATGCCACAAAATGCTGATGTAGCTTTGACGTTGGGTAATATCCAAGAAGCCTGTCCACTGGGTTTAGCGCCGACATCGTCAACGACGGCAACATTGGCTTTGGGTGATGCTTTGGCGGTGGCTTTACTGGACGCTCGCGGCTTTACCTCAGATGATTTTGCACGCTCACATCCTGCAGGTGCGCTGGGTAAGCGTCTGTTATTGCACGTGAAGCATCTGATGCGTACTGGCGCAGATTTACCTAAAGTCTCGCCAGATACCGCCATGAATAAAGTATTGTACGAAATTTCCAACAAGCGCTTGGGCTTAACCACAGTCGTCGATGAAAATGATGTGTTGCTGGGGATTTTTACCGATGGTGACTTGCGTCGCTTGATTGATAAGCAGCAAGGTTTTGATGTCAATCTGGCTATTCAGGACGTGATGACCAAAAATCCGTTGACCATTTCTCAGGAAGCACGTGCAGTGGTCGCACTGGAACGTATGAATGAACATAAAATTAATCAATTTGTAGTTGTTGATGATGCCAATAAAGTCATTGGCGTGATTAGTATGCATGACCTGATTCAGGCTGGGGTAAATTAATAAATGGCATCTTATGTATTATTAGAGCAGGCACGTCATATTGCAGCACTGGTGCTTGATGTAGATGGTATTTTAAGTGATGGCTTTGTAACGCTGACCAATACTGGCGATGAGATCAAATCCTTTGATATTCGTGATGGTCTGGGCATGAAACTGGTTCAACAAGCAGGAATCAAGGTGATTATTATCACCGGACGTAAAAGCAATATCGTAGAAAAGCGTATGTCGGATCTGGGTGTTGATCTGGTCTATCAGGGCCGTGAAGACAAAGGTACAGCACTTCGTGAAGCCTGTGCGCAGCTCAATATTGATCCTGAAGATTGCCTGTACATGGGCGATGATTGGCCTGATCTGTCTGCTTTTGCCATTGCGGGCATGAAAGTGACCGTGCCTAATGGTCATGTCGAAGTTCGCCGCCGTGCCGATCTGGTGACTCAGGCGCAGGGTGGACGTGGTGCGGTGCGTGAAATCTGCGATATGCTGTTAATGTCCAAAGGCATGTACCAAGAGTTACTTGAAAAATATACTCGTGCGCCTTATTAATAAGTCATATCTTTTGGATTAAGTACACCGCTTATGGATACTAAAGTTTTATATATTACGGCCGTGATTATTGCCGCAATAAGTGGTGGTTATTACTATTACAGCGGCAAGGGCAACAAGCTGCAGGCAGACTCTGCGCGCAGCATGACCTATTCCGCTCAAAATATTAACTTAACCCAGACGGATGAAGCAGGCCAGGTGTCGGTTCGTGCCCAAGTGGACCGACTTGAGCAGAATCTGCAGCTAGAAACCTCAAAGCTGGAAAATCTGCAAGCATCGACTTATGACAATGGTAAAGTCGATGCGACTTTCTTTGCCAAAATGGCGCATGGTTATGATGACAATACAAAAGTTGTACTCTCTCAAGAAGTGCTCGCCACCAAAATCATGCAAAATGGGAAAATGCAGTTTCGTACTGAAGAACTGACTGCTTTTCCGAAAACACGTGAAATTGAAACAGACAAGACAGTGATTGTGGAATCTCCACAGGCTGAATTTGTCAGCCAGGGTCTTAAAGCCAATCTTAATGATGGTCAATACGAATTCTTTAATATTCGAGGAAAGTATGAACCAAACTCCTAAAGCCAAAATGATGCACACTTTCCTGAAGCGTATGACGCTGGCGACTGTGGTTGGACTCGGTTCAATCGCTGCTTTTGCACTGCCATCTGACCGTAACCAGCCAATCACTTTGCTGGCTGACCGGGCGACTTTCAATGAGCGGACGGGTGTGACGACGTATTCGGGCAACGTTATCATTGAACAGGGCACCATGAAGCTGCAAGCCAATTCGATTGTGGCCAATCTGAACAATAAGCGTCAGATCAGCCTGATTACAGCGACAGGCAGCCCGGCACAGTTCCAGCAAAAAGTGGATCCGGCCAAAGGTCTTGCCAAAGGTCAGGCGCAGAAAATTGTCTACAATGCTGAAACCGGGATTATTACCTTGTCAGGTAATGCCTTCCTGCAACAGGACGGTGCCAGTATTCGTGGTGCGACTTTAAAATACAGCATGAACAAAGGCGATATCGAAGCTACCGGAACACCAAACAAAACCGGTTCATCGTCTGGCCGTGTACAAATCGTGATTCCACCCTCTAGTTCAACATCCTTCCCGGGAGCGCGTGATTAATGGAGCAATCGCAGCAGGTTCAAACCTTAACCATTAAGCATCTGGCGAAAAACTATAATAAACGCTGGGTAGTGAAAGATGTGTCGTTCAGCATGGAAAGTGGCCAGATTGTTGGGTTGCTGGGACCAAATGGCGCCGGTAAAACCACCAGTTTCTATATGGTGGTCGGTCTGGTGCGGATGGATAAGGGGGAAATCTATCTCGATGATCTAGATCTTTCCGACCTCGCAATGCATGAACGGGCACGTAAGGGAATTGGTTATTTGCCGCAGGAAGCTTCGATTTTCCGAAAACTGACAATTTCCGAAAATATTATGGCGATTCTGGAAACCCGTAAAGATATGACCAAGGCACAACGTCAGCAACGTCTGGCGGAGCTATTGGCAGACTTTAAAATCACCCATATCAAAGATTCTTTGGGCATGAGCGTATCTGGTGGGGAACGACGTCGTGCCGAGATTGCGCGTGCACTTGCGGCTGACCCAAAATTTATGCTACTCGATGAGCCTTTTGCCGGTGTCGATCCGATTTCGGTTGGAGATATTAAGGATATTATTACGAACTTGAAAGATCGCGGAATTGGGGTGCTGATTACCGATCATAACGTGCGTGAAACGCTGGCGATTTGTGAGCATGCTTATATTGTCAGTGAAGGCGCATTGCTTGCTGAAGGCACACCAGAAGAAATTCTGGCGAATGAGACCGTGAGAAAAGTTTATCTGGGTGATGATTTCACTGTTTAAATAATCCTGCTTTATATAAAAACCCTGCATCAGACGCCAGTTGTCGGATGCAGGGTTTTTTTTTTGATCAAATCAAAGTGAAAAAGATTTCTTTTAAAGGGATTTGATATATGGTTAGGCTAAAACAAGAAACATCACATAATTATACGATTTAGGGCAGAACACTTTAAAAAAAATCAGGGGAAAACAGATCAAAAAAGAAGGGGATTGATACTTCTTCTTTTGCCTTTATCTGTGTCTTTAGGGCATGCAGAAAGCTCACCCCATTATTTTACCAATCTCAAGAATAGCTTAGGTCAGCTGATTGCACCCAAACCGACACGATCAGCACACACCATTGATATTACCTCGCTCGGTCATTATTCATTAGATACATCAAAAGTAGCTGAGCTGCCGCAAATTACCCGGCCACAGTCAGGACAGCCAGCTTTAAGTTCTACGATCACAGCTGGCATTCCACAAAAAATGAATCTGGTGGAAGCCGTACACTGGGCAGTGCAACGACGTCCTGAAATCACTCAGAGTATTTCGACATTATCTGCGCAGGCTGCGAATATTGATGTAGCGAGATCAGGTTATTATCCGCAGGTGTCCGGTGGTATCGGGACAGGGGATCTCACTTCCGGTGAACATAGACGTCAAATCGTTTCTTTGAATGCCACCCAGATGCTGTATGACTTTGGCAAAATTAAAACCAATGTCAGTGTAGAAGAAGCCCGTTTGGCAGAAGAACAGGCAAGAGTGCTGGTTAGTTTGGATCAGATTGCATTTGAAGTAGCAGATGCAATAGTGAATATCAAACGTTATCAGCAAATCACCCAGATTGCCCAACAGCAGATTCAGGGCATTGGACGGATTGCAGAAATTGCCAATTTGCGTGCCCGCGCCGGAATCAGCAGTCAGGCCGACCCGATTCAGGCCCAGTCCAATCTGGAAGCAGCGCAATCGAATCTGATTGTACAGCAGACCCAGCTCAGACAATATCAACAACGCTTGCGTACCTTGCTAGGATTTGATGTATCCACTGTTGAATGGGATATTCCTGATCGTATTGTGGCACAGGCCGATCTTTATCAGGATCCGGAATTTACCCAGATTCCGAACATGATTCTGGCCCATGCCGGGGTCAATGTTGCCCGTTTGCAAAAAGATCAGGCGCGGCTAAGCCCTTATCCGACCATTAGTGTTAAAGGTAGTCTAAGTCAGGCGATGAATGGACGGAATCCAAATAATAATGAAGATGATGGCTTTTATAATTCAGTCATGATTGAAGCCAGCAGTAATTTGTATCAGGGTGGTGCAACGCGTTCACAGACCCGTGCCGCAAGCTATGCCGAAGAAGCTGCACGCGCACAGGTCAATACGGTCTATCTGGATGTGCAGGATCAGGTGCGCTTGATCCGCGAGCAGATTGAAAATAAACAAAAACAAATGGGGGTTTTATCCCAGCGCCGCGCAACCACGGTACGCACCAAAGAGCTGTATCAAGAACAATATAAATTGGGTACCCGAACCGTAGTGGATTTGCTGAATGCAGAGCAAGCCATTCATAGTGCCGCGCAGGAAATTGAATCGGCACGCTATGACATTTACTCGGCGATCGTACAGTACATTCAGGTCACGGGCCGTACACGGGATATTTATGCGCTTAACAGTATTTCTATTCAGGGGTTTGAAGTTCAGCCATGAGTACTACAATAATAAATTATCAACCTTGGCTTCATGCAGTTTTAAATATTGCCAGGCATTACCGGATCGAACCTTCTGAGGAGCGGATTCGCCTGCAACTGGACTGGAATCAGCATCATGACATTGATGACATGCTCAAGATTGTCAGTCGTCAGATGGGTTTAAATCTCCGTAAAAATAAATTTGAGCGCAGCCTGCTGAATCCATGGCGTTTACCTTTAATGGTTGAATTCGATAGTGGTGATGTGGGCGTGATTGAACGCATCGATACACAGGGCAATGTCAGCATACAGCTCAGTGGTGATGAAGGTTTATCTCAAAGCTTTACAGTTGAGCCGTTAGAGGTTGGCATAAAGCATCTTTATGTGCTGCGTCCTGAATCTTCAGTTCCAGATGCGCGGGTGGATGAATATATCAAACCCTTTGAGAAAAACTGGTTCTGGTCGATTGTCCTGAATGACTGGAAGCGCTATATCGATGTGATGTTTGCGTCTTTAATTGCCAATATTCTGGCATTGGCCACGATAGTCTTCTCGATGAATGTCTATGACCGTGTCATTCCATCACAATCCATTCCGACGTTATGGGTGTTGGCAGGTGGTGTACTGATCGCTGCGATTTTTGAGTTTGTATTACGGGTATCCCGTATTTATCTTTCAGACATTATTGGTAAACGCGCGGATTTAAAAATTTCTGACCGGGTATTTGGTCATTCATTACGGATTAAAAACAGCGAACGTTCCAAATCAACAGGAACTTTTATTTCACAAATTCGCGAGCTGGAAGGCGTCCGCGAGCTGGTGACTTCAACCACAGTTACGGCCATTGCCGATCTGCCATTTTTCTTCCTGTTCTTAGGCATCTTCTGGGTGATCGGTGGTAATCTGTTCTGGGTCATGTTACTCGTTGTGCCCTTAATGATTCTTCCAGGGATTCTGGCGCAGAAAAAACTGGCACAGCTGGCCCAGTTGGGGATGCGTGAATCTGCCATCCGCAATGCCTTGCTGGTAGAAGCTGTACAAGGAATTGAAGACATCAAGCTGTTAAGAGCTGAAACGCGTTTCCAGAATCAGTGGAATCATATGAATGAAGTGTCAGCCGATGTCAGCATGCAGCAACGTAAAATTGTCGGCTTGATGACCGCCTGGACCCAAAAAATTCAGGGACTGACCTTTGCGATTGTGGTTTTAGTCGGGGCTTTTGCAGTGATGGAGGGTGATATGACCACGGGTGCACTGGTGGCCTGTTCAATTCTTTCTTCACGCATGCTGGCACCAATTTCACAAATTACGGGCGTACTGGGTCGCTTGCAACAGGCTAAAGTGGCCAAATCAGGTCTGGATGAACTCATGAAAAAACCGGTGGACCAGCCGGATTATTCGCACCTGATTCATCGTCCGGCACTGGATGGGCATTATGAGCTCAACGGTGTGGTGTTCAAATATGGCGATGATGATCCGAAACCGAGTTTGATGATTCCCAAGCTGGAAATCAAGCCCGGGGAGAAAATTGCGATTCTGGGCCGTAATGGTGCAGGAAAATCGACCTTGTTGCAGCTCTTGTCTGGGATGCAGACACCGTTACAGGGCAAGGTCAAGCTGGATGGTGTTGATCTGACCCTGATTGATCCGTCAGATGTACGTCGTGATATGGGCTTGCTGAATCAGAACTCACAGTTATTTTATGGTTCAATCCGTGAAAACCTGACTTTGGGTGCACCTTTGGCCACCGATCAGCAAATTCTGGAAGCCTTACAAATTACCGGTGCACTGGGATTTGTACAGGAGAAAAAAGAAGGGCTGGATCATATCATTTTAGAGGGTGGTGTCGGCTTTTCTGGTGGACAGCGCCAAGCCTTGTTATTGGCGCGGTTGTTGATTCGTCAACCAAAGATTTTGCTACTGGATGAACCGACCGCTGCCATTGATGATGTGTCAGAAAAACAGTTGATTGATCATCTTAAAGGGTATTTAACCCATCGTACGATGATCGTCGCCACTCATCGCCGTGCGGTATTGGAACTGGTGGATCGTATTCTGGTGGTCAATGATGGCAAGATTGTGATGGATGGACCACGGGATCAGATCCTGAATCAGTCGCAGGGTGGTAATAAGCGGGTTGTGGGAGCAAGTGCATGAGTGAACTACAGCAACTAAAATGTTCCAGCAAGGTCAGCTTTCAGGAACCGCCATTACCCAAATCAAGTGTCATCATCTGGATTATCGGCATTGGCCTACTGGTATTACTGACCTGGGCCTGGTTATTCAAATTGGAAGAAGTATCTACCGGTACTGGAAAAATAATTCCATCATCCAAAGAGCAGGTGATTCAGTCTCTGGATGGCGGTATTTTGACTAAACTTAATGTCAAAGAAGGTGAGATTGTCGAGCGTGGGCAAGTATTGGCCCAGCTTGATCCGACCCGCTTTGAATCCAACGTCGGTGAATCAGAATCCTTGCTGGTGTCATCACGTGCCACTTCAGCCCGTTTACGTGCGGAAGTCACCGGCGCACCGTTGGTCTTTCCTGAAGAAGTGTTGAAATACCCCAAATTGGTTAAAGAAGAAACGGCCCGGTATCAGTCGCGTCGAGCCAATTTGCAAGAATCTGTTGCAGGCCTGGAACAGGGTTTGTTACTGGTGCAGCAAGAACTGGAAATGACCGCTCCCTTGGTCGCCAAAGGGGCAGCCAGTGAAGTTGAAGTGTTGCGTCTAAAACGTGAAGCCAATGACCTGCGTAATCAGATGAATGATATCCGTAATCAATATTATGTGAATGCGCGGGAAGAATTGTCCAAAACCAATACTGATGTAGAAACCCAGCAACAGGTGGTACGTGGCAAGTCGGATACTTTGAGCCGAACTGTTTTTAAATCACCGGTTCGCGGTGTCGTCAAAGAGATTGATGTGATGACGCTGGGCGGCATGATTCCACAAAATGGCAAGTTGATGACCATCGTGCCACTGGATGAAAAATTACTGGTTGAAGCACGAATCTCGCCGCGTGATATTGCCTTTATTCGCCCTGATCAGGAAGCATTGGTTAAAATTACAGCTTATGATTATTCGATCTATGGTGGGTTGAATGGTAAAGTTGCGATGATTTCACCGGATACCTTGCGTGATGAAGTCAAGCAGGATCAATTTTATTATCGGGTGTATATCCGTACCGATAGTGACAAGCTCAGCAATAATGCCGGGCAGGAGTTCAATATTACTCCAGGGATGGTGGCCACCGTGGATATTCGTACTGGTTCAAAAACCGTGATGGATTATCTGATCAAGCCATTTAATAAAGCCAAAGAAGCCTTGCGTGAACGGTAATATTTGCCAAGCAATTGAGTAAAACAATCGATCAAAATCAGGCCTCTCCGTGGAGAGGCTTTTTATTTGTCTGTGCAAAGCGGGTATACTGCAGCAGTGAGAGTTTAAAGCCTGAAGTTATGCCATTTACCATTGCCAGCCTGGTCAGTTTTGAGGAAGACATCAAAAAAAGCCGCTTTCAGGCCTTTGCCACCCCTGTTGAGAATGAGCAGGACGTCAAAGATTTTCTGGAAACTTATCGTGATCCAAGCACCACGCATCAATGCTGGGCCTGGAAAATTGGCCATCAGGTACGCTTTAATGATGATGGTGAACCTTCAGGCACAGCGGGACGCCCGATTCTGGCGACCATTGAAGGCAATGAGCTGACCAATGTGCTGGTACTGGTCAATCGCTGGTATGGCGGGATCAAGCTGGGAACAGGGGGCTTGGTACGTGCCTATGGCGGCTGTGCTGGACAATGTTTGTTGTTGGCAGAAAAAATTGAACTGATTGAAAAGAAAAAGGTGCAATTTTCCTGTCAATTCAATGAGTGGGCCATCTTTCAATATGAGTTGAACCAGCAACAGATTGACTATCAGGAAGAATATACAGCTGAAGGAGTACAGGTCAGAGCCTTATTTCAGTTACATCAAATTCAACCTTTTGCCCTAAAAATTCAAGATGTGACCCGTGGCCGGGAACAGCTCAAAATCATAGAAGAAGCGACAGATGACTGACGTAGATCCATTACTGAAATATCGTGAGCAGCATAAACATCGCCTGAATTATATGCCTTGGCTGTACTGGTCCTTAAAGCCGAAAAATCGCGGTTGGGCAGAAGCGTGGCAAAAGGACTATCAGGCTTATCTGATGGAGATGGAAACCGTCGAGATTGGTGAAAACTGTTTTATTTCACCTCTTGCACATATTTTCGCGGAGCCGGGACGCAAAATCATTATTGGTGATAATACCTTTATTGCCGCAGATTGCACCTTGCATGGCCCTCTGGACATTGGGAATGAAGTGGCGATTAATCATCACTGTATTCT
This sequence comes from Acinetobacter sp. L-24, assembly GCF_056857555.1. Next base: position 112,233 of record NZ_JBSXNI010000042.1, read on the forward strand.
GGATGGCGGTCGGGTGGGGATTAAACTGCATGATCAGGTGCGTATCGCCGCTTATTGTCATCTTTATGCCTTTGATCACGGTATGGATCTGGAGCAGCCGATTTATCAGCAGCCAGTACGTTCGCAAGGCATCGAGATTGGTCGGGATGTATGGCTGGGTGCACATGTCGGTATCAAGGATGGAATTAAAATCGCAGATCAGGCCGTGGTGGGAATGAACAGTATGGTGACCAAGGATGTCGAGGAGCGCGCGATTGTCGCCGGTAATCCGGCCCAATTCATTCGCTATCGTGAATAAGCTTTTGGAAGTCAATTGCTTGACGCAACAGCCTGACTCAGAAGATAGATCGATATGTTGATCTATATTTGTTCACATAAAAGTTAACATATTTCAAGTCAAGCCTTACAGATTTCGCTGCACATTTTTGAATGCTTATGCTAAGTTAAAAATAACTAAGAAATTTTTATCATAAATAGAAGAGAGGCTAAACATGAAACGTGTCATCGCCTGCATCGACTCATCACCATGTATAAACGCGCTGGCAGACGCGGCGGCATGGATTGCCAAACAGACTGGCCGTGAACTGGTCCTGTTACAGGTTTTGGATTATTACCCGGCCAGTTATCATCTGGGGGAAATCAGTGGGGTTATTGGCTTTGAAAGCAATGCCATGTTACTCAAAGAGTTGGCTGAGCTTGAACAAAAACAAAGTGAAATTGCGCTGGATTATAGCAATAACCTGCTGCAACACATTTCCGAGCGGATTCTGGCAGAACATGGTATTCAAACCACACATATTCAGGAAAAAGGTGATTTTCTGGAACAAAGCTTCCAGATCCTGCAGCCTGATGATATCGCAGTAATTGGATTACTCGGTGAACGCTCCGCTGAAAAAAACAAACCGATCGGCACCAATGTCGAAAATTTTATTCGTGGGGCAAACTGTACCGTGATGACTGTCGGAGGACAGTTTAAGCCGCCGACACGATTTATTTTCGCCTATGAATATTCACCGACCTGTATCAAGATGATGAAACGGATTGCGGAAAGTGATCTGCTGCGCTTATTGCAATGCCATTTGTTATATATCGGTGATCATGCTGAGATTCTGAATGAGCCCTTGCAATATTTAAATCAGGCTGGTTTAGATGTGGTGCCACAATACCGCTATGGCGATGTCGCAGAAAATATTTTGACCTATCAGCAGGAACTCGGAATTCAGCTGATCGTGTTGGGTGCATTTAGTCACAGTAAAATTCACCAGTTCTTTTTGGGCAGTATTGCGACCACGATTTTCCGGAATTCAAAAGTGCCTTTACTGGTTGCGAAGTGAGAATTGCATATAATAGCCAAGCGCGAAGTCTAATCGTAAATTGTTACAGCTTGATTTAAAAATGACCAGAGTTATCCTCATATATTGTGGATAACTCTGTGGTTAATATTTATAAGTTAATGTTATTTATGGTAAATATGTCATTGGGTGATTTTTGTTCTTCTTGTTTTATTTCACAATCGCGAGTGCAAAACCATCATGTCCTTTGCTGCCAACCGTTTGTAAAGCAGTGCATGACAAGATACGTGGATGATTTTGAAGCGCTTTAAACATGTCACGAATGCCTTCAATACTTGGTTTATTATTGTCCGGGTTAATGATTTCGCCAGCACGAATCACATTGTCCAGAAAAATAAGTGTACCTGAGTGCGACAGGTTTAAACTGAGTTCCAGATATTCCGGATAACTCTGTTTGTCTGCATCAATAAAGATGAAATCGAAAGCTTCCGTATCTTCAGGCAGGGCTTTAAGCACATCTGCTGCACGGCCGCATTTCAGTTCGACGGTCTGTTTAAGCTGCGCGCGATCAATATTTTCCTGACCCATTGCCGCATGGGTATCACGTCCTTCAATCGTCAGGATATAGCCATCATCAGGCAAGGCACGTGCCAGCCACATGGTGCTATATGCTGCAAATGTGCCGAGTTCCAGTACACGTTTACACTGGTTCATCTGGATTAGCATCTGCAACAACATGCCTTGATTTGGTGCTACAGCCAGATGATCAGGAAAACCGTGCGCTGCGGTATTCTCAAGAGTTTGATTCAGAATGGGGTCTTCAGGAATTAAATGTGAATCAATGTAGTGATCAATGTCTGTCCACATTTGTTGCATAGTCTTAGCACCTCGATTGCGATGCGTGCATTTTAAACTTTTCGCGGCAGAGCGCAATTTATTGTTCTATAGGTGCTGATTTTTTAGGCTCTAAAAAGTCCTGGATGAACTTTGTAGAGCGGTTGTCATGACTTAGTAATTACACATCGAAGAATTACGGCCTAAACTCGGTCCCCAAGTACGATAACCTTGGGTATCGATGTGGATTTGGCCAGAAGCATACATGCCGAGTCCCATATTTAGGCTTTGACCATGCTGGACCCAGAACTGACACAATTTGAACTTGGTATTTTCAATATAGCTATAATCTTGTGCCTGAGGATATTCAGGCCCAATCCGGAAATCGATCGCAGAGTTGTAAAGATGGCGTGAAGAATTGGCACCACCGGCACACTGGTTCAAAGGCAGGTCACGATAGACTGATGTGACTTCAAAATCAGTCAGTACATTGGCTGCAACCAGATATTTAAAGACTTTTAAAGTTGGGATCTGATTGGCCCATAATTCACGGCTTGGAATCATGTATTGGGAACGGCCACACTTGGCCCAATCACGTGCAGTACGCATCAATTCGAAACTCGGAATGATATTGCCAACCCCATGACGTTCCAGAAAAACCTCATATTCACGCACGCGTGACAAATTATCCAGTGCCGATACCCAGTGGGTATACACATAAGGCACAGTTTTTGGGTGGGCTTTACGATCGTATTGAACACGTTCTTGTGGAATGTAAATCCGTTTTCCAGCAGGTGTGGTGGCCTGTCCAGGTTGTTTTGTGGTCGTGGTACAGCCCACAAAAACAAGAGGAATTATACAAAGACTCAATAATCCCTTTAACAAGTTCTTCATTTATAGAAATCAGATATTTACAAAATAGCGCTATTTTAGACTAAATATAGGGAGAAATTTGGAGAATATTGCAATGAAATGTGTGCGTTGAGTATAAAAAAGATCAGCATTTGCTGATCTTTTAAAGTTTAAACTAATTACTTTTCAAGGTATTGTAATTTGTCTGCTTTGCCATTCCATTCTTCACGGTCTGCTGGCTGGTCACCAATTTGTGTGATATTTGGCCATTTTTGTGACAGGTCAGCATTCAGTTCAATAAAGACTTCCTGACCTTCTGGTAATTCGTCTTCAGAGAAAATTGCATTTGCCGGGCATTCAGGTTCGCATAACGCACAGTCGATACATTCGTCCGGGTTAATCACAAGGAAGTTAGGACCTTCATAGAAACAGTCTACAGGGCAAACTTCAACACAGTCTTGATATTTACATTTAATACAATTTTCAGTGACAACGAAGGTCATGGCGACAGCTACCTAAAAAATATGGTTCTAATTACGAATGCTGTATTTTAGGCAAAAACAGGGGGAACTAACAATTCCTTTTATTGATATTTGTTATATATAGGGCTGTTAAATTTGAAAAAAGGTCGCATACCGATGAATTACAGCATTCATCGGTATGTTCAGGACATCGACCCTATGCCAGATGAGGTCTAGGACCGAGAATTAACTTGACTGTTTGATCAGGTCTTTGAGCGCATATAACTGCTGCAAGGCTTCACGTGGCGTTAAACTATCTACATCAATATCTTCGAGTAAGTCCAGTGCAGGCGATTCTTTTTCAATTTCGATGATACGTTCTATAGGCTCCATAACTTCAGGCATTGCAAACAGATCATGCTGCGGGCTCAGTGGCTTGGCCTGATGCTGTTTTTCCAGAATCTTTAAGCGGTTTTGCGCTTCTTTAATCACCGCAGCCGGAATGCCTGCCAATTTCGCGACTTGCAAGCCATGACTTTGACTGGCCGGGCCATGTTGCACCTTATGCAATAAAATCAGATTACCATTCAGCTCTTTGGCCGTGACATGGTAGTTATTAATGCCACTTTCCTTATCCAGTTCAGTCAGTTCGAAATAATGGGTAGCAAATAGACATAAACATTGAATGCGTTTGGTCAGATCCAGCACACAGGCCCAAGCCAAAGACAAGCCATCATAGGTACTGGTTCCACGGCCAACTTCATCCATGAGTACCAAAGACTGGCTGGTGGCATGATGCAGGATTTGCGAGGTTTCGGTCATTTCCACCATAAAGGTTGATTTGCCGGTCGATAAATCATCGGCAGAACCAATACGGGTAAAGACACGGTCAACCGGACCTAAAGTTGCAGCTTGCGCTGGAACATAGGCACCACAATAAGCCAGCAACACGATCAATGCAGTCTGGCGCATAAAGGTGGATTTACCACCCATGTTGGGGCCGGTAATGATGGTCATGCGATGGGAAAAATCCAGTCGCGTATCGTTCGGAGTAAAGGCCGATTTACTGAGGGCTTCTACCACTGGATGTCGTCCAGCAGTGATACTTACACCGATTTCAGGGCTAAATTTTGGACGCGACCAGTTGCGTAAACGCGCCTGATGGGCAAAATTAGCAATCAGATCAATCTGGGCAATGGCGCTGCTCATCATCTGTAAACTGCCGATATCCTGACGCAGTTCATCCAGCAGCATTTCAAACAGCATTTTTTCACGGGCCAAGGCACGCGATTCGCTTGATAAGACTTTGTCTTCAAATGCTTTCAGTTCAGGTGTGATGTAGCGTTCGGCATTTTTCAGGGTTTGCCTACGAATATAGTGCTCGGGTGCCTGTTCAGCCTGTGCGCGGGTCAGCTCAATATAATATCCACTGACGCGGTTGTAGCCAATTTTCAGTCCCGGAATGCCGCTTTGTTCACGCTCTTTAATTTCCAGATCAATCAGGAACTGGCTGGCATGATCACGAATCTGACGTAGTTCATCGAGTTCACTGTCAAAACCTTCTGCAATGACATTACCATCACGAAGCAGGACGGGTGGATTTTCCACAATGGCGGACATCAGACGTTGATGTAGATCATGGAAGTCGCCGAGTTCTTCATTGAGTTGTACTAAAAGTTTGGACTGTTGCTGACTGACAATCGGTTGTAGGGCATGGCGTAAAAATGGAATTTGCGCGCAGGCCTGTCGCAATTGCACCAGATCACGTGGACGGGCACTGCCAAGCGCAATACGGCTCAGCACGCGTTCAATATCGCTAATTTCTTTTAGTACCAAACGTACAGGTACTTCGTGGAAACCTTGCAGCAGGGCTTGAATGGCATCCAGGCGCTCATCCAGCAAGGCGGTATCGCGTAAAGGTTGCATCAGGGTGCGACTGAGCAAGCGCCCCCCCATGGCAGTCTGGCAATCATTGATCAGCTGAAATAAGGATGTCCCATGTTCAAATAAAGGCTCAATCAGTTCAAGATTACGGCGTGTCACCGGATCCAAAGCAATAAAATCTGAACTCTGTTCTAGCTGAATCGTGCGGATATGCGGTAACGCAGTTTTCTGGGTTTCTTTGGCGTAGTGAATCAGTGCCGCTGCGGCTGCTTTAGCCAAAGGTAAATGATCAATTCCGAAACCTGAAAGCGTGCTGACGGCAAACTGGTCACATAAGGTTTTTTGTGCATTATTCAGGTTGAAATCAACATTTGGACGTTTGGTGACCGAGATATCCAGTTGCTGTTTGAGTTGTTCGGTCAATGTCGGATCAGCGATATTTTCATCCAGCAGAATTTCGCTTGGCATCAAACGTGCCAGTTCAATCATGAGCTGGTTAAGATCATAATCCTGCTGCTGTACTTTAAATAAGCCAGCGCTGAGATCGAGAAGTGCAATGCCAATCTGACTCTGCTGAATACATAAAGCCACCAGATTCGAGCTTTGATGTGCACCGAGCATGGCATCATCGGTCAGTGTGCCCGGCGTAATAATCCGAACTACACCACGCTCAACCGGTCCTTTCCCAGTAACCTCGCCGATCTGCTCGCAGATCACCACGGTTTCGCCTTTTTTGACCAGACGTGCCAGATAGCCCTCGGCTGCATGATAAGGCACGCCCGCCATAGGAATCGGCTGACCATTGGCTTTACTACGATGGGTCAGGGTAATGCCTAAAATCTTGGCTGCCTTGTGTGCATCTTCAAAGAACAGTTCATAAAAATCACCCATACGATAAAACATCAAAGAATGCGGATGCTGCATTTTCACCGACATGTATTGCTGCATCATGGGCGTTAAGGTAGAAAGATCAGCCATAATTCCTGAACTGGTCATTAAAAATAAATCCTTTCAACAAGAGATAAATGCAAATACTGCTCAATAGGCTATGCAGGGAAATTTAAAGCACATTTTCAATAAGGCCAATCCCATATGATTGAGCACAGGAGATCGAAAATGTGAAATGAATCTGCTGATTCAATTCAGCTTTAAAGCTTTATTGCAGCAAGTCTATCAAATTTAATTTTTAGAAAGAAATGAAATTCCAGATGAATGTTTAAGTCAGCGCTCAGAGCTGTCGCTATGGCTTCTTATTCAACATTATTTGCAATTTTAAAAAAATAAACCACCGGATGCGAACATGCGGTGGCAAGTCTAAATCAAGATGATATTTTATTCCGGATCATAAAGACCGAGGTCTGAGAGATGTAATCTGAGAATCCGGCGTAATTCCAGCACGGCTTCAGGCGTTTCCTGAATCGAGTGGCCGCCCTTAATCACTTTGCTAGATACTGCACCTTCCAAGTAAGCGCTTTCGTATGAAACGATATCATCACTCATGAGCTTGGTATCTTGAGTATCTACGGTATTGCCGATAATAGAATGAAATTTGATATTTTTAGAAGGCTGAATATCCTCAGTTAATGCAGTAAATTTTGAATTTTCACTCAGATCGCTTGGGCCATTCTGAATCAGGTCATGCCCCAGTTCTTTGACAAATTCGTTTAACCCAATCTGGACTTGCAGGGTATCGGCAAAGGCACCCAAAAATGCACCCGGTATACGGATAATTTTACGGGCCAGTTTGGTATGCCAGCGGTCGGCATATTCTGTCCCACGATGCGGTGTCGCTAAGAAAATGGCCCGGGTGAAATTCGGAATAGGTTGCATTTGCAGGCGTGCTTTAAAGAGCGGGTTATCCTTAAATTGTGCAATGCGGGTATTTTGTACCAGCTTGAATGCATCTTGGGTAATATCGGCCTGACTGACCATTAAACGGGCAATCACGCCTCCCATACTATGTCCGACCAGTACCGCATCTTTTTTGGCTGGTGCATTGTTCGCGACCTGGGCAAAGCCTTGCTGAACCAGAGCATTAATTTGAAAACGGCTTTCCAGAATCGGCATATTAGTAGAATAAAATACCTGCCAGACCTGGAAATTTTCCCTTAATACCGGATCACCCATAATGTCGTTGGTCAGACGAATCCAGGCTTCAGGACTGCTGGCTAGGCCATGAATCAATACCAGCACTTTCTTGTTCGGATTATAAGGTTCCAGCATGTACAGGTGCGGCATGCTCAGACTGTCTTCGCGATTAATCAGGGTCAGATAGGCTAAACGCCCCAGATTATTCTCGGCTAGCCATAAGCCGTAAGGTGCAGAAAAGTTGGCGGCCAGCGCATATTCTTTCGAAGCCACCTTAATCTTTTCATGCTTATAAGGATCATACAGTTTCAGGTGAAACTCTGAAGTAGATAAAATCTGTTCCGTCGAATTCGCGGATTTGGGTACAGCGGTAATGGTGGTCGCCAGATAGCGGGCTGAATGAATGTTTGGATTGATACCATTTGGATAGTTGTGCTTGAGCGGATCGACAATATATTTTTTATCCTGCTCGGTTTGCTGTGCTTCAGGTAAGACCACTAAAAATTCTGAACCAAAACCATCACGGCGGGTGATAGAACGCAGGCCGGAAAAGTTCATGTTATAGGTGGACATCAGCTGTTCAATGGTCTGGTTTTTCAGCTGCGGAAAATTTTCCAGATCAATGGTATATACACTATCACCGACCTGAATGCGCTGGCCGGACTGTTTGGTTTTATAACGTTCAGCATAGCGTTGAATCAGATGGGCAATCGCCAGGTTATAAAAGTCACGAATCTGAACCTGGCGGTTATCAAAAATACGCTCTTGCGGCGCACGCTCGGTTTTAAATAGATAGGCATAGCTATAACGAATGCTTTTATCCAGCATAGTGAGCTGCTGATCCAGACATTTCTGGATATTCTGCTTGTGTTGTTGCTGTTTTTCCGGTGATCGGGTTTTGTTTAAAACACCGGTGTTGCATTCGGCAGACTTGGCATTTTGTAAGGAGTTGGCTAGATATAATTCACTTGCTGTAGAAAGCAATTGTTCATCTAAAATCTGGGGAATACTTTTCAGATCTTCCACACATTCTTCGGGCTGATCAATACAGATCTGGGCTTCACGACCTGTCATGGACAACACATTCAGACTGGCTTCGCTAAGCTTGTCGCGGGTCAAGATGCTGTCACGCTCATTGTTCAGCGTGACATTAATGGCCTGTTCCTTAACACTCACCACCTGACAGCCGCTGAGTACGCTGGTGATGAGTAAAGTGCACAGCATTAATCTTTTATTTATTTTTTCGTGCATAAAACTTTTCACTGAATTCAAGTTATAAAGCGGGATAATGTTTTGTATTTTACTAATTTTTTCCCATAAAAATAGACCGCCGTAGCAGTCTATTTGTAATCAAATTGAAGCGAATCTTGATTATGGGGTCACCGGTGCTGTTGCTGGGTCTGTAGCCGGAGCGGGTGTTGATGTTTGCAAAATTTGCCAAACATTCCAGCGACCATTTTTCTCAATTTCCTGAATCAGACGGTCTGCTACTTCAGCTTCTTGCGGATATTTCACCTTATAGTTCGCCAAGGTTTGAGTGGCATTTTTCTTCTGTTCCAATGCAATATAATTATTGGCTGCAGAAAGATAAGCCTCCTGAACGCCAGCTTTCATGGCTTTGTCCAGATAAGCGATGGCTTCACGTTGACCACCGCCTTCAGACAGACCAAAACCAAACCAGAAGTTGACCTCAGGATCATCTGGATTAATTTTGAGAATACGCTGGGCATAGGTCAGGGAATTGGTGGTATAAACTGAACCTAGATCCAGGTTACGTGCCATCACGCTGGCTTTAAAAGCACGCATCAACACATCAAAAGAGGCATTTGGACGGGCTGCTAAAGTATCCAGTTGTCGGGTGACTTCACGCAATTTGGCTTCAAAACCACGGCGTTCCTGACGATCGCTGAAACGTGGTGGATAATGACGTGCCTTACCTTCGACCATTTGCAGGAAATCGTCAATTTCGGTGATATCGATTTCATTTGAATTGGCAAGTGCTGCATAACGCATTGCACGTGTATTGCTATCTACCACTGGAATAATCAGTTTATTCACATCCAGGGTCAGTTGCTTGGATGGATCATTAGGATCCGTCACCACCATCTTGGTTACAGGCTGCGCTGCAGCTTTTTTCAAATGCACTTCAAATTCAGGTGGTTCATTATAATTGAATGGATTTAAAGCATAAAATGGTGGGCTCAGTTCAGGCTCTACAAAAACCACTTGGTCCACAGGTTTCTCAGCAGATTTCTGAGGAGTGGTGGAACACGCAGTAATTGTGAATGCTAAGCAAGCAAGTGCCAAGGGCTTAAAGGTCATAATAGTCATCCATTCTGTTATTTTTAAAACATCTATTCAAAAATTGCATGATCGTCAGTCTATGAAAACTATAACGATCATGCAAGTAAACCCGTGTTACAGAGTGAAGTGTGATATTCAGGCTTTGGATTGGCTGGTTTGCGCTTCACATTCACGGCGCGCTTCTTCCAGAATCTCCAACTCTTTTTTGCTCAAAGGCTGGCCATCCTGTTGCTGCTTGTTAAAGGTCGGATCTAACAAAGAAAGACGATTGCACAAGTTGTTCATGCGTTTTTCATTTTGCTGAATGCGATCCAGCAGAATCCGCATACCTTCTAAAATCGGATCGGACTGGTCTTCAGTCGCGGCATAGGGCTGGAAACCGATACTTTCGGCATAGTCACGACGACGGGCTTCAGCATCATCTTTGGGTTTGTCTTTGGTGATAAAACGTGCCGGGTTGCCCACCGCTGTGGCGTTCTCAGGAACTGCTTTGGTGACGACCGCATTAGAACCGACTTTGGCATTTTTACCCACGGTAAATGGTCCAAGAATCTTGGCACCAGCACCGACTACCACGCCATCTTCTAGCGTTGGATGACGTTTACCTTTATTCCAGGTCGTTCCACCCAAAGTCACGCCGTGATAAAGCGTCACGTCATCGCCAATTTCAGCAGTTTCGCCAATTACGACACCCATACCGTGATCGATAAAGAAACGGCGGCCAATTTTTGCACCCGGATGGATTTCAATGCCTGTGGCAAAGCGGCTAAACGAAGACAACGCACGCGCAGTTCCTTTACAGTCTTTGTTCCATAGCTCATGTGCCATGCGATGCATGATCAGCGCATGAATGCCAGGGTAAGTGGTTAAGACTTCTAAGGTATTGCGTGCTGCAGGATCGCGCGCAAAGACAGCTTGTATATCTTCTTTGAGCTGTTTTAGCATTAGATTTGATCCTCGTCCTGTGATGATGTGTGTGAAGATTTTTTCCAGGTACCGTTATTCAATGCCTGAACACGGCTGAAAATACCACGAAGTAAGTGATATTCCATACGATCTAATTGTATACGTCCGAAGAGACGACGCAAGCGTAAAGGCAATAATCTTGGATTTTTTGGATCCATAAATTCAATTTCTGCCAGCATTTTTTCCAAGTGCGGATAGAACTGTTCCATCTGCGCATGATTGACTAAAGGCTCATCCCATTCCATTTCAATGCCATCAATGACTTGCATGGTCGCTTTAGCATCACGTGGCTGTTCAATTTGACTCATCGTTGCCATGCGCATCTCATAGCAGATCACCTGAATCGCCTGAGCTACATTCAGTACGCCATAATCAGTGTTCACAGGAATAGTCAGGTGATAGTTGGCCATCGCCAGTTCTTCATTGGTCAGACCACGGTCTTCACGGCCAAATAGAATCGCGACTTCCTGCTGATCTTGTACCACAGCGGTCATGGCTTTTTCAGCGGCAGGGCGCACATCTAACAGCGGCCAGGGAATAGTACGGCTGCGTGCGCTGGTGCCGAATACAATCTGACAGTCTTTAATGGCATCTTCAAGGGTTTCTACAATCTCGATCTGCTCGATCAGGTCAGTTGCACCCGCGGCCAGCGCGTCAATATCCGGATGCGGATAGGTTTTTGGTGCCACCAGAACCAGCTTGGACAAGCCCATGGTTTTCATGGCACGTAGGGCACTGCCGATATTGGCAGGTAAAGTGGTATTGACCATGACAATACGCACATGGGAGAGATGTGCTGAAACAGCAGCATTGTCAATTTGACTCATGAGGATTCCAATTTTAAGGTGTTTTAAAGATCAGGATTTATGAATATTGCGGCTGGGATTCGGCCTGATACAGCTCCAGTGCATCATCCATGCTCATGCCCGCAGGCGGCGGAGGAATATCCACCGGCTTGGCCTGTTCATAGGACACGGCTTTGGCAGCTTTGGACTTGACCTGATACTCAATATGCAAGGCTTCTTTACCAAAATAATCACGCAATTTGGCTAGGAGCTCATCCAGTGGGGCGACTTTCCAGTTGAGACCCAGATGCAGTTCAGTCGTGGCATACGGATAGTCCAGATACAGAATCACCGGAATATGTGCGGACATATCAACATTGCAATAAGGAGTCAGAATCTGCTGCAAGTCACGGCTCAAGCTCTTGCTGAAATGCTCGGCTGTGAGGGTAATCTTGATGCTATTGGCACGTTTCTGGCGAATTTCATTCAGGCTGAATGCTTTGGTGAGGCGTCCCATCGGACGGTCAAAGCCTTCACGCTCATAGATTTCGCCTTCAATCACCACCACTTTATCGAGCTGGATAATCTCTTTAAAGCGGTTGAAGCGTTCGTGATTGGCTGAAATCTCAATCCGTGCCGTACCATCATCCAGTGTCATCATCATCCGGTTCGGGAAATTGGCAATATCCACCACCAATCCTGCAAACACGGTGGTCACGCCACGGCGGGTCGGCGTCAGCTCATTGATCTGACTAGGCACAAAGGCTTTCAGTTCATTGCGATACACATCAATCGGGTGGCCGGTTAAATACAGGCCAAGCGTGTCTTTCTCACCTTTCAGGCGAACTTCATCCGCCCAAGGTTTGACTGGCTTAGATGGCTTGCGCTGAACTTCTTCAACTTCGCCAAACAGGTCCATGATGCCGGTTTCACGATTGGAACGTGCCTGTTCCGCAGCTTGAACCGCTTCAGGCAGTTGCGCCATCAGGTCGGCACGGTCAATTCCCAAGCAATCCAGTGCACCTGAACGAATCAGTGCTTCTAGAGTACGCTTATTGATTTTTTTCAGGTCAATACGATGACAGAAATCAAACAAGTCACGGAATGGACCTTCTTGTGCACGCGAGTCAATCACCGACTGCATCGCCGCTTCACCGACGCCTTTGATCGCCCCCAGACCATAGACAATGGTTTGCTCATCGATAGCATGGAATTGATACAGCGACATATTCACTGACGGTGGTAAAACTTCCAGATTATTCTTGCGACAGTCATCAATCAGGAATACCACGTTGTCGGTGTTCTGCATCTCCGAGGTCAATACCGCAGACAGGAATTCTGCCGGATAATGCGCTTTCAGCCATGCAGTCTGGTAAGCAACCAAAGCATAAGCAGCCGCATGCGATTTGTTAAAACCATAGCCGGCGAACTTTTCCATATAGTCAAAGATATGGTTGGCCGTGGCTTCATCAATGTCTTTTTTCGATGCACCTTCAATAAAGATCTGGCGCTGTTTGACCATTTCTTCCGGTTTTTTCTTACCCATGGCACGACGTAACAAGTCCGCGCCGCCGAGGGTATAGCCGGCACAGTACTGTGCAGCCTGCATTACCTGTTCCTGATACACCATAATCCCGTAGGTGGGTTCTAGCACGCCTTCAAGCAATGGATGCAGATATTCAAAATCGCCACCATGCATCCGGTGGATAAAGTCAGGAATCAGATCCATCGGGCCTGGACGGTACAGTGATACGAAAGCAATAATTTCTTCAAATTTGCTTGGGCGTGCCTCTTTCAGCATCTTTTTCATGCCCACGGATTCAAACTGGAATACCGCAGTGGTGTTGGCATTGGCAAAGACCAAATACGCGTCTTTATCTTCAAGCGGGATATAGGCAATGTCTAAAGGCTTGTCAGATTTGATGCGTTTATTGATATTTTTAACCGCATCTTCAATCACCGTCAGGTTACGCAAACCCAAGAAGTCAAACTTCACCAGACCTGCAGATTCGACATCGTCTTTATCGAACTGTGCCACGCGTCCGGTACCATCGGCATCACACATGACCGCAGAGAAATCGGTAATTTTGGTTGGCGAGATCACCACACCACCGGCGTGTTTACCGGTGTTTCGGGTAATACCTTCCAGTTTCAGTGCCATTTCCCAGATTTCGGCTGCATCGTCATGGTCTGGATTGGATGGATTGGTGACGATATCTTTAAGCTGGGGTTCAGCTTCTAGTGACTCAAGCAGGCTTAGACCTAAAGGCTTGGTTGGGATCATTTTCGAAATACGATCCGCCAGACCATAAGATTTACCCAAAACGCGGGCAACATCACGAATCGCACCTTTGGCCGCCATAGTGCCGAATGTTGCAATCTGGGAGACCGCATCACGGCCATAGGTACGTGCTACATAGTCAATCACGCGGTCACGGCCTGCGATACAGAAATCGACGTCGAAGTCGGGCATCGAAACACGTTCCGGGTTCAGGAAACGTTCGAACAGCAGTTCATAACGCAGCGGGTCAAGATCGGTAATTTTTAAGCTATAGGCGACCAGTGAACCTGCACCCGAACCACGGCCCGGACCGACCGGAACGCCGTTACTTTTCGACCACTGAATGAAGTCCATCACGATCAGGAAGTAGCCCGGGAATCCCATCGAGTTAATGATGTTAATCTCGTATTCGATACGCTCATCATAAGGCTTGCGGATTTCTGGCCAGTCTTCATCACGTTGTTCAGGCGGATACAGGAAATTCAGGCGTTCTTCCAGACCTTCTTTGGACAAGTGTGCAAAGAAGGTATCAATGGTATGACCTTCAGGAATCGGATAATCAGGCAGGAAGTATTTGCCCAGTTGCAGCGTCACATTACAGCGTTTGGCAATGTGATAGGTGTTCTCAATCGCAGATGGAATATCCGAGAACAGCGCCGTCATTTCTTCAGCAGATTTGAAATATTGTTCAGGTGAATAGGTTTTAGGGCGGCGGTTGTCACCAAGCACATAACCATCTGCAATACATACCCGTGCTTCATGCGCTTCATAATCTTCACGGGTCATGAAATGCACATCATTATGTGCGACCACACCGATATTGTATTTTTTTGCCAGCTTAACGGCTTCCAGAATAAAGTTATCTTCATCCGGACGATTGGTACGGGTCAGGGCAAGATAAACACGATTACCAAATTTTTCGACCCATTCTTCTAGCAGCGGTTCCGCTTTTTGCGGATTTGAACTCATCAGCATTTTGCCGACATCGGAATGCATTCCGAGCAGGGCAATCATGTCCTCAGGCTGATTTAAAATCCATTGTTTTTGAACGCAGGGAATATCCAGTTGCTGACCACTGATAAAGCCTTCAGACACCAGTTCAGTCAAGTTGCGCCAGCCGGTATTGGTCATGGCCAATAAGGTCATGCGATGTTCGGCATCATTCAGGCGAATTTCAGAACCCAGAATCGGCTTGATGCCTTTGCCCAGGCATTTGCCATAGAATTTGACGGCAGCATGCAGGTTAGAAAGATCCGTGAGCGCAAGGGCAGGCATCTGTTCTTTCTCGGCAGCTTTGACCAAGTCAGGTATCCGTACGATGGATTCAGTAATCGAAAATTCTGTATGAATACCAAGATGAACAAAGTGCATAGATGAGTCCCTGCTAAAACCATTGAATAGTTTAACATGGGATTTATTGTTTCAGTTTGAAATTGAGGGGGAAATGGCTAACTTTTAGGTCAAGTTTGAATTTGATTTTTTAAGCTGATTATTTAGTTAGTTGTTAGAAGATATTTTCTTTTACTTTTGATGGGACAAAAGTAACAAAACCCTTTTGTTGATCTAATGGAACTTCCATGTGCTATAAATCAACGGGCGACTTCCTGTCGCCGTGGCACGTATCAAATAGTTGCAGGACTTTACTTTGAAATAATGAGAAAGGGTTCGTAAGTATTAAAAACAATAAAACCCTCTTTTTAGAGGGCTTTATTCATACATAGAAACTAGCTTAACGAAGTCGGGATAACCAGTCGCCGAGGCTTTGTACAATCTGCACCAGAATCAACAATACAATCACCGTCATGATGACTACAGAGGTATCAAAACGCTGATAACCATAAGAAATCGCTAAGTCACCAATACCACCCGCACCGACAGCACCGGCCATTGCCGTTGCACCAATCAAACTGATGGTAGCAGTAGTCAAGTTTAGAATCAGTGAGCTACGCGCTTCCGGCAGAATAAACTTAAAGATAATTTGCATTGGCGTCGCGCCCATGGCTTGGGCAGATTCGATAATACCCTCATTCACTTCGAGTAAAGATGTTTCAATCAGGCGACCAATGTATGGACCGACATAAATGGTTAATGGAACAATCGCTGCCCATGTACCAATCGATGTGCCGACAATTAACTTGGTCAGTGGAATGACTGCGATTAGCAGGATAATAAACGGCAGCGAACGTAGCGCATTCACAATCGGATTGAGACCGTGATAAATCACACGATTCGGCAGAATTCCATTCGGACGTGTTACCAACAGGGTAATCGCCTGAATAAAGCCCCAGATACAGCCAAATAGCATCGCGAAGAACACCATATGAAAGGTTTCTTGCAGCGCTGTCACAAACTGATCTATCGACAGGGAGCTTTTCCAGAACGGCGCCGTGATCGTTGTTAGCCACTGTACAATCAAATCTCTCATGCCTGTACTCCCGCCTGATCGACTTGTACGCCGTGTTGTTCAAGGAATTTTATTGCTGCTTGAATTTCTTGTGCATCACCCAGTAGCTGAATAAACATCTGGCCAATCACCGTGCCATTAATTTCGGTCATATTGGCAAATAGAATATTTAAACTGATATTAAATTGTTTAATCACCGCTTGAATCACGGTTTCCTGAGCCGAACTGCCGAGGAATTTCAGGCAATAAATACTGTTGTGATTCTGGTTTTCCAGATTGGTCAGAATATTGACTGGTAAATGCTGCTGTAATACGGTCTGAATGAAATTCTTGGTGGTCGGGTGCTGTGGTTGACTAAATATTTGTAAGGTACTACCGGTCTCAATTACGTCACCTTTTTCCATCACGGCGACATAATCACATACAGTTTCAATCACATCCATTTCATGGGTAACCATAACAATGGTGATGCCTTGTTCTTCGTTAATTTTTTTAAGTAGCTGTAGAACAGATTTGGTGGTTTGTGGGTCCAGTGCAGAAGTCGCTTCATCACAGAGTAAAATTTTTGGATGATTGGCAAGGGCACGAGCGATCCCGACACGCTGCTTTTGACCGCCAGACAATTCATCTGGAAATGCATGACGTTTATGTTTCAGGTCAATAAAGTCTAATAATTCTTCGAGGCGTTTTTCTCGTTCTGCCTTGCTCCAGCCCAGGAGTTTCATTGGCATTTCGATATTGGCTGCCACGGTTTTGGTTTGCATTAAATTGAAATGCTGGAAAATCATGCCGATGCTGGCACGTTCTTGACGCAATGCTTTGGCATCGAGTGCGGTAAAATCTGTTCCGTTAATGATAATCCGGCCTGAGCTTGGGCGCTCAAGCAGGTTGATCAGACGGATGAGGGTGCTTTTACCAGCACCACTATAACCGATGATGCCAAAAATACTGCCGGTTGGAATCTGAAGATTAATCTGATTCAAGGCATGCAAGGTTTGACCCTTAAGCTCATACTGTTTTGAAATATCTTTAAATTCAATCATAGTGTCAAAAACTGCATCACGGATAAAAAAACAGGCAAGAAATCGTCCTTGCCTGTTCTAAAAGTCTATTATAGTACTATTTTGATTCAGTTAAATACGTCACAGGTTTGTTTACCGCAACTTTCGTACCACCAAAATGTTCATCAACATATGCTTTTACTGCTGGCGTATGATACAACGCACCTACTTTTTGCAGAACTGGATCATTTTGACGATCTGCTGCAACCGCTAATACGTTTACATTCATTTTTGTGCTTTGGTCGATTGGCTCATAGTAAATCGCATCTTTCAATACGTTTAAACCACCTTCCATTGCCAAGGTATTGCCCAGCACAATCGCATCCACTTCGTCTTTTACGCGTACTGCAGTCGCCATTTGAATTGGCTTAATCACGATTTGTTTTGCATTTTCGGTCACATCAGACGTTGTACCTTTGACATTGTCAAAACCAGCTTTTAATTTAACCAGGCCTGCTGATTGTAAAAGTAATAATGCACGTGATTCGTTTGCGCCGTCATTCGGAATGGCAATGGTCGCACCGGTTTTAAACTCGTTTAAAGATTTTACTTTGCTTGAGTAAATGCCCATAGGCTCTAGATAGGTCGTAGATAGAGGTGCAATTTTGGCTGTGTTGGCATCGTTGTAAGCCACCATATAGGCATAAGACTGGAATGCATTCACATCAATTTCTTTGTTGGCTACTGCTGTGTTCATCGACACATAGTCAGTGAAATTTTTCACATCAAGTTTGATACCGGCTGCTTTGGTTTCAGGCAGGGTCGCGATATAACGCCATACGTCTGCATCTGAACCGGTCGAAGCCATAGTTACAGTTTGAAGACCATTTGCATCTTTAGTTTGCGCTGCATCAGTGGCAGGCGCTTCCTGTTTACCACACCCAGTTAAAGTCAATACAGAGGCACTCAAGATAACGCCAAGTAACTTTTTCATGAAATTGTCCTAATTCTATTCTTGCCTAGAGTATAAGCATTTTTAAATCGTGTTAAATAAGAGTTTTATTACGATCTAAGTAGATAGCTTGATCATGGTTGAAGAAAGCTTGAAGTCGAAAGCTGCAAGCGTGCAACAACAATTCTGGTGAACTTGATCAAGTCAGAGGCAGCCCAAATCTGATGTATTTAATCTATTTGGAGAGAGAAAATAGATATTTTATAAGTACATGGCAAGGTTTGAGTGCTCTGAAGTTGCGGATATCATAGCAATAAATCTATATTCGATATACTGGATAAAAAAGCCTTGCTTATCTCTTTAGTCGAATATAAAAAAAGATCTTTTAAACAAAATTTTAATTAAAACAATATATTATTTATATTAAAAATATAGTTTTAATGGATGTGTTTAAATAGTGATCTTTATAAGATTTTGTAAGATAGAAATATAAAAAATGCATATAGATAAATATAAAAAAATATCTGATTTTTTGGGAAATGAAGAAAATTCGATCATTAACGAGATAAATCTTTCCTTTATATTAACTAAGCGAGTCAGTATCTGATCTTGGTTTCCTCAGGTCATGATACTGCAAGCTTGTTTTAACAAAAGGGAATATACAGATAATCCGAACGCTGTTTTTCATAGAGTACGTGTCTACACAAGATATGATCGGCAGGTACAAGTGGATGGTCAAACTCTCTTACTTTTTCTAAGCCAATGTTTTGCATGACACGTTCTGAGGGCGTGTTGATGCAGGCAGTAAAAGAAATGACTTTCTCTAGGCGCAGGGTTCTAAAGGCATATTTTAGTACTGCTTTGGCTCCTTCAGTAGCATAGCCTTGGTTCCAATATTGCGGTAGCAAGCGCCAGCCAATTTCAGGTGCATCTGCCATTTCAAACTCAGGCGGATGCACGTGTAAACCAATAAAGCCAATAAATTCGCCAGAGCTTTTAAGCTCTACTGCATATAAACCCCAAACACGTGTTTCGATGGCATCTTTTAAGCGTTGCATAAATGCAGTGGCTTCGGAAGCATCGAGTTTTTTAAGAAAATAACGCATGACTTCATCGTCTGCGCATATCTAGATAAATGGGGCAGTGTCGGAATCTTGCCATTGGCGGAGGATGAGGCGAGGGCTGGATATTTTAATCATATTTCTTTCATGGTTGAGGTTTCTATGTTTAACTAATTGATTTAAAATTAAATTAACTCAAATTATAACAAGTGGAAGAATGAAGACTAAGATCATAAAAGAATTAATCATAGGTTATCTAGTTATTATTGTTATCATGACATTTATAACCTACTTTTTAATCTACCCCTTAGCAATAGATAAGGGTACGGCTGTAGCAACTATGTTTGGTTGGTCAGCAGGTCTTTTTGCGCCATTGTCTGCTTTTATTTTGTTAAATGCTTGGAAAGAACAAAATAATTTCATGGTCAAACGAGATTTAATGATTGATACATTAGAATATTTAGATGAGGCAACTAGGGCAATAGGGCAAATATATTGGCTAATTTATATAAATGAAACTAAAAATTATTTTTATCCTTACAATGAGAAAAATATACCTTTAGACTTACATAAATTTATCATGGATGAGCATACAATTTTTGTGAAAAATTTAGGTAAATTTCAGAAAGTTGCACTGAGAATTTTAGATAATGCCGAATCTAATGAATTTATTGAACTATATAAAATTTTGAATAAGCTACACGATGAAATAATTTATGCTTTAAATATGAAAAATAAAAAAATTGAAGTAGATATTCAGACTTATAACGATAAATTTCCATATTTGTATGATTACTATCATGATCTTCTTGAAAAGAAAGAAAAATATGAAATTCTAGCTAAAGATTATCTTATTGCGAAATAATAAAAACCCCGCACTCAGCGGGGTTTTTTAATACTTAAACTGAGTTAAGCATTTTCACGCGCAATCGCGCGGTAACCAATATCTTTACGGTATTGGACACCATCGAATGTTACTTTTTCACAAAGCTCTAATGCTTTTGCTTGCGCTTCACCAATGGTATTACCCAGTGCAGTCACACAAAGTACACGACCGCCAGCAGTGACGATGTCGCCATTTTCATTGGCTTTAGTACCTGCATGGAACACTTTCGCATCTGCCATTTCAGTGTCTAAACCTGAAATCACATCACCATTGCTTGAAGTTTCTGGGTAGCCTTTTGACGCTAAAACGATACCAACAGTCTTGCGCTCATCCCATTCAGCTTCAGCAGGTAAGTTACCTGCAATACCAGCTTCAACGAGATCCACCAAAGATGATTTTAAACGCATCATGATCGGTTGAGTTTCAGGGTCACCAAAACGACAGTTAAACTCGATTACTTTTGGTTGACCTTTGTCGTCAATCATCAAGCCAGCGTATAAGAAACCAGTGTAAACGTGACCGTCTTTTTTCATACCTTCAACGGTAGGACGCATCACTTCATTCATGGTTTTTTCAAACACATCAGCAGTCACAACAGGTGCAGGAGAGTAAGCACCCATACCGCCGGTGTTCGGACCTTGGTCGCCTTCAAAAATACGCTTATGGTCTTGCGATGTTGCCATTGGCAAGATGTTGTCGCCATCAATCATACAAATGAAAGATGCTTCTTCACCCGCAAGGAATTCTTCGATCACAACGCGAGAACCTGCATCGCCAAACTTGTTACCTGCAAGCATGTCATCAATTGCTGCAAATGCTTCTTGATTGGTCATGGCAACGATTACGCCTTTACCTGCAGCAAGACCATCAGCCTTGATCACGATTGGCGCACCATTTTTCTCAACAAATGCTTTCGCAGCATCTACTTCAGTAAATACGTCATAGAAAGCCGTTGGAATGTTATGGCGTTTAAGGAAGTGTTTAGCGAATGCTTTAGAGCCTTCAAGCTGCGCAGCAAATTGAGTTGGACCCCAAATTTTAACGCCAGCTTCACGGCATGCATCTACAACACCATTTACAAGTGGTGCTTCAGGACCAACAACCACTAAATCAACCGCATTGCTTTTTGCAAAGTCGATAATCGCAGCATTGTCTAAAATATTTAAGGCAACATTTTCGCATTTATTTTCTGTTGCAGTACCTGCATTACCCGGTGCTACAAATACTTTTGCGACTTTATCATCTTGCGCGATTTTCCATGCCAATGCATGTTCACGACCGCCATTACCCAAAACTAAAATATTCATTAAAAAAAATCCTTCTGAAATAGAATCCCCCTAAATCCCCCTTTGATAAAAGGGGGACTCCCTTCGCTCTACTATGATATAGAAAACCCTCCTTTATTAAGGAGGGCTAGGGAGGATTTAAAATTAATTAGTGACGGAAGTGACGCATACCAGTGAACACCATTGCAATACCAGCTTCGTCAGCTGCTGCAATTGTTTCTTCATCACGCATAGAACCACCCGGTTGAATAATGCATTTGATACCTGCTTTGGCAGCGTTATCAATACCATCACGGAATGGGAAGAATGCGTCAGATGCCATTACCGCACCTTCAACCACTAAACCAGCATGTTCAGCTTTGATTGCAGCAATACGGGCAGAGTTGACACGGCTCATTTGGCCAGCGCCGACACCGATCGTTTGACGGTTTTTGGCATAAACAATCGCGTTAGACTTCACGTATTTCGCCACTTTCCAAGCGAAGATCATGTCATCAATTTCTTGTTCAGTTGGTGCGCGTTTAGTCACAACTTTAAGATCATCTTTAGTAATCATGCCTAAGTCTTGATCTTGAACTAACAAACCGCCGTTTACGCGTTTGTAGTCAAGTTGTGCAGCACGTTCGTCAATCTTTGGAAGTTCGCCACATACTAGTACGCGTACATTTTTCTTCGCACCAGTGACTTCAAGCACGCCTTCAGCAACGCTAGGAGCGATGATTACTTCAACGAATTGACGGTCAACAATTGCTTGTGCAGTTTCAACATCTAATTCACGGTTGAATGCAATGATGCCGCCGAATGCAGATTCTGGATCAGTTGCATAAGCAAGATCGTAAGCAGCTTTGATACCGTCTAAAGATACTGCAACGCCACATGGGTTGGCATGTTTAACGATGACACAAGCAGGCTTTGCAAATGATTTAACACATTCAAGTGCAGCGTCTGTGTCCGCAATGTTGTTATAAGAGAGTTCTTTACCTTGTAACTGTTTTGCAGTTGAAACAGAAGCTTCAGTTGCAGCTGGATCTACATAGAATGCAGCAGACTGATGCGGATTTTCACCATAACGTAAGTCTTGAGCTTTGTTCAATTGTGTATTGAAAGTACGCGCGAATTTGTCAGCCTGACCTTCCTCGACACCTACGCGAGCGCCTAAGTAAGATGCGATCATACCATCGTATTGCGCAGTATGTTCAAATGCTTTCACTGCCAGGTCAAAACGGGTTGCATAAGATAAAGCACCTTCCGCTTTAAGCTCAGCAATTACCGTTGCGTAGTCAGATGCATTCACTACGATACCGACAGAAGCATGGTTTTTTGCAGCAGCACGAACCATAGTCGGACCACCGATGTCGATGTTTTCGATCGCATCAGCAAGTGAACAGTTTGGTTTTGCTACAGTCGCAGCAAATGGATACAGGTTAACAACAACAAGATCGATCGCATCGATGTTGTGTTCAGCCATCACTGCTTCGTCTAGACCACGACGGGCCAGAATGCCGCCATGAATTTTTGGATGTAGTGTTTTAACACGGCCGTCCATCATCTCTGGGAAACCAGTGTGCTCTGAAACTTCAACTACAGCCACATTATTGTCTTTCAACAATTTGTAGGTACCACCTGTAGATAAAATTTCTACCCCTAGAGCAGCAAGTTCTTGTGCAAATTCAACAATACCAGTCTTGTCAGACACAGAGATTAAAGCGCGTTTAATAGTCATGATCTTCGTCACAGTTTTCAAGGAACAGAATAAAACAAAATCAGCAATTTACAGGTTAAAAAAAATGCCTGCGGAAGCCGCAAGCATTTTATCATTTATTCACTCATTAAACCGTGAGCTTTTAACTTTTTACGTAAAGTACCACGGTTGAGTCCGAGAATCTCGGCAGCACGTGTTTGGTTACCACGTGTATATTCTAGAACTACAGATAGAAGAGGTTTCTCCATTTCTGCTAGCACCATGTCGTATACCTGAGATGGTTGCTCGCCCTGCAGTTGTGCAAAATAGTGGCGAACTGCGCGATCTACGTGGATACGTAAAGCAACATCAGATTGTGCAGTAAAAATAGGAGATTTGCTATTCATGCGAATTAATCCGAAAAACAAATATCACTTGGGTAAAGTGATATATAAAAGTGGTCTAGAAATTGAAATGAACTCCATTTTAGATCCTAAAACGGAAGTTCTAAAACTTAGTCATTACATTGAGCCTGTAGCTTGACACATCTCTGCGATTTGGTCGAAAAATAAGCGTAACAATAGTTAAAGTTTTGTTACTGACCAAAATCAAAACAAAAAAATCTGCACGATACGCAATAAATTTTATAGCGCATTAGGCAAGACTGTATTTGTTGTGAAAAAGTCGCGAGGAGTTGCAGCACATAGCTTTCGTGGCGCGTATCATACCATTGTCTAAGCAAAAGTGAGCAAGAAAACTGCATTTTTTTTAACTTTTTTTAATTTTTTAATGCTTTCTCAGCAGATTAGGGGCGAATTATTTCCAAAGTATAGCGATCAAAGCTTTTACGATCGACTGGAAGCTTAAATTTGAATTTAAACGGGCTGTTTTTTGGGATGCGCTGAATATTGACCAGACTTTCAATCAGGTACTCTTCGGAGGACAGGTTATAAGTTGCAATCACTTCACCGCGATGTTCCAGATTGATTCTTAAAATCGGTAAGGCCAGGCTACGGTCATGAAAATTGATCAGCTCACCGCTAAACTCAGCTTCATTATTACCGGTTGCCTTGATTTTGACTTTATTGGCCTGAATCAGTGTGTAGTATTTTTCCAGATTGGAACAATTAAACACTTCACAGGCAGTGTTAAAGGCCAGGCTCATAACGTGACTGTTTTTGATGTATTGCGGATTGAACCAGAAGAATTGAAACATCAGCAGGCTGAACAGTGACAGATTGAGTAAACTCCAGCCTATATAGTACATTGGCCCGCGTTTAGTCTGTTTTTCTGCCTGATCTTCCCAATTCATGCTCGGTAATACTGAAATTGGCTCGGTACTGAAATAATTCAGGTTATTTAAATAGGTTTCCAGGTCAATATTGGAATGTTCAACTTTTTGATCAAAAATCTGTAGCAGGCTATGACGATTGTGCTGATCTGCGTGATAAACACCTGAGTTATTTTGAGTATCAGTTTCGCTGAATTCGCTGGAGTTCGACTGAGCCTGAGATATTGATGCGGTGACCGAATTCCGGGTTTCGGTCACCAAATGCGATAAGGCATTAAATGAAGTAGTACATTTGGGACAGCAAACCATACCCTGCGCAACGGTGAGTTGAGCAACTGTGACCTTATAGGTGGTGGAACAGGTAGGGCAATGGGTTCTTTTGTCACTCATGGATTATTTATAGGCTCATTCGTTCTTATGGCGTTTACCCGAGATACGGCACCAGTGCTCGTCTCGTTTTTCTACCTCTAATATATCAAAATAATTTGAGTAAATGCTAGTAACATCAGCAACTTGCTCTTCAATCACTCCGGCAAGTGCGAACTGTCCCTCAGATTTGATTAAAGTTGCGAACTCAGGAGCCAGCATCATCAGTGGTGCTGCCAGAATATTGGCAACAAATACGTCAGCTTTGGTATTGCCGAGCTCATCTCTAAATTCTTCTGGCAGTCCGACATAAAGTTTGTCCAGTACGCCATTCAGTTCAGCGTTTTGCTGAGTCGCCAGTACAGCTTGTGGGTCGATATCAGTAGCATATGCTTTTTTCGCACCTAATAGCAGTGCAGCTACCGCGAGAATGCCTGAGCCACAGCCATAATCGATGACAATTTTATCTTTCACATTAATTTTGCCGAGCCATTGTAAGCACAGGAAAGTTGAAGCGTGGTTGCCTGTTCCGAAAGCCAGACCTGGATCAAGCTTGATGTTTACCGCATCGGCATCAGGTGCTTCCATCCACTCCGGTACGATCCAGTATTTATCAGCAATCTGAATAGGCTCATAGGCATCCATCCAGGTACGTTCCCAAGCCTGATCTTCAATCAGTTCATGACGGATCGGAGCATCTGGCATTTGTGTACGAATAAAGGTTTCTAGTGCGGCAACATCGATTTCTTCGCCTTCTTCCTGCGCATAAATACCGGTCACAATCACTTTATTCCAAAGTGGCGTTTCACCTGGAAGTGGTTCCAGCAAATCCTGGTTTTCAGCATCATCCAAAGTCACACTCACTGCGCCTAGCGAGCTGAGTAATGTCTCAGTAAAATCAACCTGAGCCTGTTCAACCGTAATATGAATTTGTAACCACTTCACAGAAATAACCTTTATACATTTTTCAAAAAGCTATTGTAACGGAAGTTCAGACTCAACGCTGCTATCTTCTTGATCCATTCCCAAAATAAAAAGGATGCCTGAAGCATCCTTTTAAGCGTTCCAGAGCTTATCTAATCCAGATTCGTTAAAGGTGTTTGCGCCGGGAGTGGTGCAAGCCGATTCAACAAGCTGCCAAAAATTGCAGCAAAGATATACATAAAGATAGAATAAACCGCGGCTGGCATTGCCACAGCAGCACTGCCAATCACGGTCAGGGCAATGGTCATGGCGAGGGTGCTGTTATGAATGCCAATTTCAAATGCACTGGCACGGGCTTGAGCGCTATTAATATTCAGTAGTCGTGGAATCAGATAACCAATACTCAGGCTCAAGGTGCAGAATAAGGCAGTCGCTAGACCAACCTGGGTCAAGTATTCGCCGATATTTGTGCGTTCTTTAATAAGTGTGGCAATAATAATCAGCACCAAAAAGCCAATCGAAAAAATCCGCAGCGGCCGATTCAGTTTTGCTGTCACGCCTGGTGCATAGCGCCGAATCAACATGCCAATTCCCACCGGAATCAGGATGATCGCAAAGACTTGCAGAATCTTGCCGAATTGCAGGCCAACTTGCTGGCTATCCTGCATAAAATGCATGATCGAAAAATTAATAATTAAAGGTAAGGTAATCGCTGCGATGACTGAGTTGATAGCAGTCAAAGTGATATTGAGGGCTAAGTCACCTTTAAACAGATAGCTAAACAGGTTGGCTGTTGCACCCCCGGGCGAAGCCGCCAAGAGCATCAACCCGACTGAGAGTAATGGGGTTAAAGCGAATAGCTTGCAGAGTAAAAAGGCAATGCCAACCAGAATAACCAGTTGGCAGAACAATGCTATAAATACGGCTTTGGGGTGACGAGTGACACGGCTAAAGTCCCGAGGCGTCAGTTCAAGGCCCAGTCCCATCATGATGATTGCAAGTGCCAGCGGCAGTAATATCGTTATAAGGCCAGAATCCATCTGTATGCTCCTTGTCGAAAATTGTTTTAATACTTCTGATTTTCTTTAGAAAAGCATACAGCCTTATAGCAGAATCAGCCAAATAAATTACAAATCTGATAAACGACTTTTATTGCTATACACCACTTGCTGGCGACTAATCAGCACACCGAAAATAGTGGCGAAACTGTACATGAAAATTGTATAAATGCCTGCAGGAATAGCCATCGTGACATTATTTAAGACCGATATCGCAATCGTCAGCGCAATGGCAGTGTTATGAATGCCAATTTCAAAGGTACAGGCGCGTGCCATTTTCTCTGGGATACCCATGAGTAAAGGAATGCAATAGCCAATAAACAGGCTGGAAAAACATAAAATCGCAGTTGCTGCACCAATATTGGCAAAGTATTCGACCAAATTCGAACGTTCTCTGAAAATGGCGAATATCAATAGGATGGTTAGAAAACCGATAGAGAGTAAGCGCATGGGCCTGCTGACAGTAATTGACAGTTTTGGAAATTTGGCCCGAAGCAGCATACCCATGATCACGGGAATCAAGGTAATTAAAAAGACCTGCATAATCTTTTCAACTGGAAAAGTCACGTTTGAGTCATGACTCATAAAGTAGTGTAAGGACAGATTGATAATAAAGGGCAGGGTAAAAATAGAGATGATGGTATTAATGGCGGTTAGAGTAATATTCAGTGCCACATCACCTTTATATATGTAGCTAAATAGGTTCGCGGTTGGGCCACCAGGTGAGGCGGCTAGCAACATCAGACCTACAGCAAGCAAAGCGGGCAAGTCCAAAATCAGACAAATAAAAAAAGCAACGCTGGGTAATAGGACTAACTGCGCAAATAAAGTAATAAAAATGACTTTAGGATAGCGACTTAAGCGCAGGAAATCTTTGATAGTGAGTTCTAGCCCCAGCCCCATCATCATAATTGCCAATGTAATTGGCAAAAAAACGCTAAAAAACCCCGAATCCATGAATTTGCCTTTTTATTATACATTTATAGGTATATTTCCAGTTTAGCCTAGATGAATAAATAAGCAATAAAAAACGGGCAAAATGCAGTCACTTTGCCCGTCAAAGCTTTTACTTGAAATCTAAACTATTTAGATATATATCGGCTACATACCTGGCTGGCCTTGCATTGGTGAATCAGGCTGTGCTGGCTGGTTCATCTGATGCTGCATAGGCTGGTTTTGCATATGTGGCTGCATCGGTTGGCTTTGCATCTGAGATTGTCCCTGAGGGCGTGGTGGCATAAAGCCTAATGCACATTTACCTTTGACTTCGGCACCATTGATGGTGGCAGTAGTCGCACCACTGTTGCCGCTACAGGTACTCATGAGTTCGGCTTCATCGCCTTTGATTGAAGCATTTTTGGATGAAGCGAAAAACTGCGGCTCACAGGTACCATTCCAGATAATGCCGCGATAGGCAAAACTGACTTGTGCACCTTGGGATTTGCCTTTACAAACCTGTTGGTACTTTTGTGCATTATAAATGGTTTCGACCTTATCATTCGCTGATGCAGCAAATGGCGCAAAACATAAACCACATAGAACGGTTGAGAGGAAAATATTCTTATTCATCTTTTATACCTTTGTTTGTAATGTAACCAACATATAGATTAAAAAATGCGCGAGATTAAACAATGCAAATCGAGTAAATTTCTCAGCTTATATGTTTAATTTATATAGTTCCTCTGCAAAGTTAAATTACAGTGCTTTATTGTTATGCGAGTTAAGTGCGATTTATCTCAGGATAAATTCAACTGAATTTGTCTACTTTAGAGTGAAATTTGCTATAATGCTCAGCTATTCTTTTTTATCTCTCAATTACCACTATGCATTATCCTAAAGTATACGATGTCATTGTTATCGGTGGCGGTCACGCCGGTACGGAAGCGGCTCTGGCTGCAGCGCGTATGGGTCGACAGACTTTACTCTTAACTCATAACATTGAGACTTTAGGGCAGATGAGCTGTAACCCGGCCATCGGTGGTATTGGTAAATCGCATTTGGTGCGTGAAATTGATGCCTTGGGCGGTGCGATGGCACTGGCTGCCGATAAAGGCGGTATTCAATTCCGTATTTTGAACTCGCGTAAAGGTGCTGCAGTACGTGCAACACGTGCGCAGGCGGACCGTGTACGTTATAAAGCGGCTATTCGCGAAACATTAGAAAACCAAGCAAACCTTGATATTTTTCAGCAAGCCGCAGATGACCTGATTGTTGAAGGCGATACCGTTAAAGGTGTGGTTACCCAAATGGGTATCCGTTTTGATGCGAAAACTGTGGTGCTGACAGCAGGTACATTCTTAGGTGGTGTCATCCACGTTGGTCTGGAGAAATCTAGCGGTGGTCGTGCTGGTGATCCGCCATCTATTTCACTTGCACATCGTTTGCGTGAATTAAACTTGCCAGTAGGTCGTTTAAAAACAGGTACACCACCACGTATTGACGCGCGTTCAGTGGATTTCTCTGTGATGACACCACAGCCGGGTGATTTCCCATCTCCGACCATGTCATTCATGGGGGATGTGTCTATGCATCCTGAGCAGGTAAATTGCTATATCACGCATACCAATGAACGCACGCATGAAATCATTCATGGCGGTTTAGACCGTTCACCGATGTACACGGGTGTGATCGAAGGTGTTGGACCACGTTATTGCCCATCGATTGAAGATAAGATTCACCGTTTTGCCGATAAAGATTCTCACCAAGTCTTCTTGGAGCCTGAAGGCTTGGATACACATGAGCTTTATCCAAATGGTATTTCGACTTCTTTACCGTTCGACGTTCAGTTTGAACTGGTTCGCTCGATCCGTGGTATGGAAAATGCGCACATTCTTCGTCCGGGCTATGCCATTGAATACGATTATTTCAACCCACAAGCGTTGAAATTTACCCTTGAAACCAAAGCAATTAATAACTTGTATTTCGCCGGTCAAATCAACGGCACAACCGGTTATGAAGAAGCGGGTGCGCAGGGTTTGCTTGCAGGCTTGAACGCTGCACGCCGTGCTTGGGATCAGGAGCAATGGACGCCAAAACGTGATGAAGCGTACATGGGCGTACTGGTTGATGACCTGATCACACTCGGTACCAAAGAACCGTACCGCATGTTTACCTCACGTGCCGAATACCGTTTGATGCTGCGTGAAGATAACGCAGATCAGCGTTTAACAGCAATTGGTCGTGAAATGGGTCTAGTGGATGATGCACGTTGGGCAGTGTACTGTGAGAAAATGGAAGCAGTAGAAAAAGAAACGGGTCGTTTACAACACCTGTGGGCTGCACCAAACAATCCAATGGGCAAGAAATTCGTTGAGATGACCGGTGCAGACCTGTCTAAAGAATGTTCGGCGATTGATTTGTTGAAACGTCCAAACATTTCATTTGCTCAAATTGCAGAGTTAACCAATTCTGAAGTATCACCATTTGTCGGTGAGCAAATTGAAATTGCAGTGAAATATGCGGGTTATATTAATCGTCAGCATGAAGACGTCGCACAAATGAAACGTCTTGAAGAAACCCGTATTCCTGCGGATTTCGATTATGACATCGTGTCAGGTCTGTCCCGTGAAATTACCCTGAAACTGAAAGATGTTCGTCCTGAAACATTGGCGCAAGCCAGTCGTATTCCAGGTGTAACCCCTGCAGCAGTTCAACTGGTGATGATTACAATTCGTAAGAATGCACAAGCAAAGAAATCTGCTTAAGATTTTGCGCTAAAAAAGCCCGCATTAAGCGGGCTTTTTATCGGCTTGTAGTTTTGTATAAGTTTTGACTATCGTTGAATTAAAAATAACTACTATTAAATTAAGTTGTTGATAAATATATATAATAAATATTATTAAGATGTATTAAGTCTATAAATACAATCTTTTAGGTCTAATTTAGATGATATTTACACATGCTGATGTGCTTAAACCCGACTATTGTCGTGCTATTTCTCTATTAAGATTAGGTTAAGAATAATGCAACGGATCGTCAGACTATTAAACGGTTTGTGAATTATTGATGGAGATCAGTCATGGCACAGTCATACAGCGAAAAAGCCCAAAAAATATTAACGATATTCTTATGTTTCTGGGTCGCATTTTTTGAAGGTTTTGATCTTCAAGCTCCCGGGATTGCGGCGAAAGGAATTGCAGCAAGCTTTGGTTTAGATCAAATCCAAATGGGCTATGTATTTAGTCTGGGTGTCTTTGGAATGCTGTTTGGCGCATTCTTTGGCGGACGTATTGCAGATTATCTAGGACAAAAGAAAGTCCTAATGCTTTCTGTGACTATTTTTGGTCTGTTCATGTCGTTGACTGCAATTGCGCCAAGCATCGAAGTTTTATATGCAGCGCGTTTCTTTACTGGTTTGGGTTTAGGTGCGGCAATGCCAACCATGATTTCAGTCGTCGGTGATGAAGCAACGGAAGCCAACCGTGGCAAGCTAAATAGTCTGATGTATTGTGGTTTGCCGGTAGGGGCGATCTTTGTTGCCGGTCTGGCCATGTTGCTTCCGGAGATTCAATGGCAAACCTTGTTCCTGATTGGGGGATTAACGCCTTTAGCACTGATTCCATTGATGGCATTTATTCTTAAAGATAAGCCTAAAGTGAATGCGGAAGTACCGGTTTCTGGCGAAGCTGTGCCGGGAATGGCTGAGGTGTTGTTCAAGCAGCGACAGTATAAAAATACAGTGCCTCTTTGGGTTGGCTTCTTTTTTACCTTGATGATCAATTATATTTTGATTAGCTGGTTGCCAAATTTACTTATGGAACAAGGTTTGCAGAAACAGCAGGCATTTTTGGTGATGTTGGTGTTCCAGGTGGGCGCTGTCATTGGAACCCTAAGCCTGGGTTATTTACTGGACCGTTTAAAGCTCTGGCAAATGGCAACCATCATTTATAGTGGCTTGTTTGTTGCCTTGGTATTGTTATTCACCACAACTTCTATTCCGTTATTAATTTTGGCGGGAGTCATGGGTGGTATTTTCTCTACAGGTGGTCAATCTATTCTGTATGGGATCTCACCAATTTTTTATTCAGGCGCAGGCAAAGTGACAGGTGTGGGGAGTGCGATCTCTCTAGGGCGTTTAGGAGCGATGACTGGACCATTATTAACTGGAAAAATTCTGGCATTGGGTTTGGGCACCACGGGTATTCTTGTGGCAAGTTTGCCAGCAGTGGTCGTATCGGTAGCTGTCACCGCACTATCACGTTATAAGGCTACTCATAAGTAATAGATTATTGAGATCTATCAATACAAAAAGGGAATCTGAAAATTCCCTTTTTTATCGTCGAGACTTTTAATTGAATAAAGTCAGTCCATAAAATTTGCTAAAATATACGAATAGCAAACAGATTGATTTTTATATGGCTTATCAACTTATTCCACTCTCGATTCAGGCCACCGATAATATTGCTTGTCCGCATTGTCAGCACAACGTGATTGATTGGGCAGAAGAGCAATATGTGCAACCTTGTGAACATACCCTGTTTATTGCCATGGATATTGGCTTTGAATATATGACCGATGAATTCGAGCACAGCATGCCGCGTTCTGTAGATGATCTGCATGCCAATGATGATCAGGTGAATATGCTGGATGAAATCACCCAAGCGACTTATTCAAATTATGTGATCTATAAGTCTGATCTGGGCATAGATGGGTATTTCCGCTATGTGGGTTTTACTGCATAAATTATCATTAACAAAAAAGCGCCAATCGGCGCTTTTTTATATGGAAAGATTAACTTTCTATTTCTTCTTCGATTTCATCATCCGTAGTATCCATGCCCAGTTCTTTAAGCTTGCGCGTTAAAGTATTACGACCCCAACCTAAAAGTTCTGCGGCATGACGTTTACGGCCACGGGTTTGTTGCAAGGCTGCATTAATCAAGGTGCGTTCAAACATCGGCGTCGCAACATCCAGAAGTTTCATTTCACCGTTTTTGAGTTTCTGCATCGCCCATTGACCCAGTAATTCATCCCAGTGATGCGGTGCGATCTGGTTCAGCGTTGGAATTGGCGCGCCCGGATCCTGCTGATGAATTGGAATCTGTTTTAGTTCAGGTGGCAAGTCTTCAGGATAGACTTCACGGCCTGTGATCATTACTGTCAGCCAGCGACAGGTATTTTCAAGTTGACGTACGTTACCTTGCCACGGCAATTTTTGCATATATTCCTGGGTTTCAGGACGCAAAATCTTTGGATTGACCCCAAGTTCCTTTCCGGCACGCGCCAGAAAATGCTGCGCCAGCATCGGAATATCTTCACTGCGATGTGCCAGTTTTGGAATATGAATACGAATTACATTCAGTCGATGATACAAGTCTTCACGGAAGCGACCCTCATGAACCAGTTTTTCCAGATCCTGATGTGTCGCTGCCACGATACGCACATCGACCTTAACCGGAATATGACCGCCAACTCGGTAAAATTCACCATCTGCGAGTACACGCAGTAAACGGGTCTGGGTCTCAAATGGCATATCGCCAATTTCATCTAAAAACAGCGTGCCGCCATTGGCCTGTTCAAAACGACCCTGACGTTGGGTGTTGGCACCGGTAAATGCCCCTTTTTCATGGCCGAACAGTTCAGTTTCGATCAGGTCTTTTGGAATCGCCGCCATATTGAGCGCAATAAAAGGTTTGGCACTACGTGGTGAATGACGATGCAAGGCATGAGCCACCAGTTCTTTACCCGTACCCGATTCACCATTAATCAATACGGTAATGTGCGATTGAGACAAACGGCCAATGGCTCGGAACACTTCCTGCATGGCAGGTGACTCACCAATAATCTCTGTAGATTGAATCGGCGGGGCAGTCTTTGCGGACTCCTGCTGCTGCAGCTTGGTGATATGTAAAATTGCACGATTTACCAGCGCCAGTGCTTCATCAATATCAAAAGGCTTAGGCAGATATTCAAAAGCACCAGTTTGATAACTGGATACAGCCGACTCCAAGTCTGAATGCGCCGTCATAATAATCACAGGCAAGTCAGGATAATTGTGTTTGACCTTGCCCAGGAAGGTAAGACCATCAATCCCAGGCATACGGATGTCGGTCAGAATCACATCGGGTGCTTCCAGACTCAGTTGATCCAGTGCAGATTGTGCTTCTTCAAAACTGGTAACATCCAGACCTTCTTCTTTAAAGGTCTTTTCCAGTACCCAGCGCATGGCGCGATCGTCATCAATCACCCATATTTTATTTCGCGACATGATTCGACTCCCAAGGTAAATATAAGCTAAAGACGGTTTTTCCAGCCACGGACTGACACTCGATCATGCCGTTGTGCTGATGAATAATATTTTGAGCAATACTGAGGCCCAGTCCGGTCCCTTTGGCACGGCTGGTGACCAGCGGATAAAACACCGATTCGATAATCTCTTCCGGCACACCTGGGCCATTGTCTTCAATATCAATCCGTACCACAGAGCGGTGAATCACCCCGTTAATAGTAAAAAGACGCTGGATCCGGGTTCTTAAAATCAGTTCCGGTTGATGTTCGACAAAGAATTCCTTGTTTTCGGTCATGGCCTGTACGGCATTGGCGCAAATATTCAAAATGACCTGAATCAATTGGTCACGGTCTGCCAGAACTTCCGGTAAGGACAAGTCGTAATCCCGGATAATCTTGATTTTCTTTTTGGTCTGGTTGGCAATCAGTGAACGTACACGTTCCAATGGTTCATGGACATTGACCAGTTCATAGCTCGGAAGCTGGCGTGAGCCGAGCATGGTATCGGCCAGATTTCTCAGTCGATCCACTTCGCTAATGATAATGTCGGTAAATTCTTTGTATTGTGGATCATTCAAACTACGTGCCAGTAATTGAGTCGCGCCACGAATGCCACCGAGTGGATTTTTGATTTCATGCGCGACACCGCGAATCAGCTGACGCGCTACCTGATGCTGTTGCAGCAGATTTTCTTCGCGTGAAATTTTTAACATGCGATCGCGAGGATTGAGTTCGATGAGCAGTAGCGGATGATAAGGTTTGCCCAGATTTAGCTGAGAAACAGTGTAGTCAACATGAATGTCTTTAAAGTTGACCAGAATAGTGGCTTCGCGGCGTGTATAAGGCTGTCCCGTAGTTAAAGTATTATTCAGGGCTTCTTCGGTATTGAACTCATCTGTCGGGTTTTGCAAAATATTGAGCACGGATGTGCCGCTCGCGCGGAATAAGCTCACATCAAATAAGGCTTCACAGGCAGAATTCAGATAATAAATATTAAGATCGCGGTCTATCAATAAGATACACGTGGTCATATTGTCCACTAAAGCACGATAGTCGATCGGAATAATTTGATCCATTCGCGGGTTTGTTCCTGTATTAAAATGGCGCAATGGCATCTTCATAAAGCAATTTAATCAATTTTAAGTTCTGATTTGATGCAAGATGCACGCCAACTTTTATGACGAGAGATTATTTATTGCGATGAAATGCAGAAATGTGACAGAGCAACACAATTCATCTTAGATATAGCGGATTAAATTGAGGCTGTAAATCTAAAATGATTCATTTTGGTGCATGAGTGGGTATGTTGAATATTTTATGGCAATATTTTAGTGCATGATGCAAAGAGTCAGGTTTTCAACTATTTTTATGATGCGAAAAGACATACAATACGCGCATTCTAGTAGAGCGAAAATTCATGAAGTCCCCCAAAGTCGGTTTTGTATCTTTAGGTTGTCCTAAGGCATTGGTAGATTCTGAACGTATTTTAACCCAGTTAAAGACTGAAGGTTATGACGTCGCTTCGGATTATGACGGTGCTGATTTAGTTGTAGTAAATACCTGTGGTTTCATTGAATCCGCAGTGCAAGAATCGCTCGATGCGATTGGTGAGGCGATGAGCGCGAATGGTCGCGTGATCGTAACAGGTTGTCTAGGTAAAGACGAAGACAAGATTCGCCAAATGCATCCCAATGTCCTGAAAGTGACAGGTGCAGCGGCATATAAAGAAGTTATGGATGCGGTTCATCAATACGTACCTGAGCCGCCAAAACACAATCCATTTATTGATCTGGTTCCAGAGCAAGGCATCCGCCTGACGCCAAAACACTATGCTTATCTGAAAATATCTGAAGGCTGCAACCATCGTTGTACCTTCTGTATTATTCCAAGCATGCGTGGCGATCTGGTTTCACGTCCAGTCGGTTCTGTGCTTGATGAAGCTGCAGCGCTGAAACGTGCCGGTGTAAAAGAAGTACTCGTCATCTCCCAGGATACTTCTGCTTATGGCCTGGACACGAAATACAAGCTAGATTTCTGGAATGGCCAGCCGGTTAAAACCAAATTCTATGACATGTGTGAAGCATTAGGTCAGTTGGGAATCTGGGTGCGTTTGCACTATGTTTACCCGTATCCGCATGTGGATGCTGTGATTGACCTGATGGCACAAGGTAAAATCCTGCCTTATCTGGATATTCCATTCCAGCACGCGAGTCCAAAAATTCTCAAACTGATGAAACGCCCTGCGCACAGTGAAAATACACTGGAGCGTTTGAAAATCTGGCGCGAGAAATGTCCTGATCTGGTGTTGCGTTCAACATTTGTGGTGGGCTTCCCGGGTGAAACTGAAGAAGACTTCCAGATGTTACTGGACTGGCTGAAAGAAGCCCAGCTGGATCGTGTGGGATGTTTTACCTATTCGCCAGTTGAAGGTGCGACAGCAAATGATTTGCCAGATCACGTTCCTGAAGAAATTAAACAAGAGCGTTATGAGCGTTTCATGCAGGTTCAGCAAGAAATCTCGGCAGCCAAACTCCAAAAACGTATCGGTCAGACCATGACTGTGCTGGTAGATGACCTGGAAGATGAATTCCCGGTAGCGGTTGCGCGTTCTTATGCAGATGCACCTGAAATTGATGGTAATGTTTTTGTTGAAGATATCGATAAAAGCGTCATCAAGGCGGGGGATTTACTTGAAGTCGAAATTACTGATGCAGATGAATACGATCTGTATGCAAAACTCATTTCAGTCAAGTCTGCTTAAGATTTTGAATTAAAAAAATTTAAATTGAATACTTTGGAGTTTGATGATGTTGGATTCTAAAAAGCCACGCTTTGGTCGCATCCTGTTAAAGCTTTCTGGTGAAGCGCTGGCAGGCAATAAAGACATGGGGATCGATGCACAAGTGCTCGATCAGATGTCACTTTCTATTGCGCACCTCGTGGGTTTAGGCGTACAAGTAGGTATTGTTGTGGGTGGTGGTAACCTGTATCGCGGTAGCCAGCTACAAAAAGATGGTCTAGTTGGTCGTGTAACTGGCGACCAGATGGGTATGCTAGCAACAGTCATGAACGGTTTGGCACTTCGCGACGCTTTGGTGCGCCGTAATATTAAAACCCGTTTAATGTCTGCATTGCCAATTGGTGCCGTGGTTGAGTCTTACTCAAGCCGTGATGCAATCCGTCACCTGACTCAGGGTGAAGTGTGTGTATTCGTGGCAGGTACAGGTAATCCGTTCTTTACGACAGATACAGCTGCCTGTTTACGTGGTATTGAAATCGAATCAGACTTGATCTTGAAAGCGACCAAAGTTGATGGCGTATATAATAAAGATCCAAGCAAATATGATGATGCGGTTAAATATGACACATTGACTTTTGACCAAGTTCTGGACGAAAAGCTGGGTGTGATGGACTTAACTGCAATCTGTTTATGTCGTGATCACAATGTGCCGCTACAAGTATTCGATATGAATAAATCTGGCGCATTGCTTTCCGTTGTGATGGGTGAAAAAGAAGGGACTCACGTTACCAATTAATGACGTGAGCACCAAAGCACTTTATACTACACGCTAATTTAGTAATAACCTCTTTTCAAGAATTAAGTAAGGAAGATCATATGATTAACGATCTTAAAAAAGACAGCGAAGACCGTATGAACAAAACTCTAGAATCTCTAGAGCATGGTTTTGCAAAAGTTCGTACCGGTCGTGCGCATCCATCAATTTTAAATAACGTGATGGTTTCTTACTATGGTTCAGACGTTCCATTGAACCAGGTGGCAAACGTAGGTGTTGAAGATTCACGTACTTTGTTAATCCAGCCTTTCGAACGTTCAATGGTTTCTGCAATTGATAAAGCGATTCGTGAATCTGACTTGGGTCTGAACCCAATTACAGCAGATGCGATTCGTGTACCGATGGCTGCGTTGACTGAAGAAACGCGTCGTGACATGCAAAAAGTTGCGCGTAATGAAGCAGAAAATGCCAAAGTAGCGATCCGTAACATCCGTCGTGATGTATTGGGCGATATCAAGGCTTTGTTGAAAGAAAAAGAAATTTCTGAAGACGAAGAGCGTCGTGCTGCTGACGAAATCCAGAAAATTACTGACAAATTTGTTGCTGAAGTTGACAAGCGCTTGGCTGCGAAAGAAGCTGAATTGATGAAGGTCTAATTCATCGATGACCGTTGCTGAAGAAAATCCCCGTCTTCCGAAACATGTTGCCATCATCATGGATGGCAACAATCGTTTTGCCAAAAAAAATCAGATGCAGAAAGGTGATGGACACCGGGAAGGAAAAACGGTTCTAGATCCGATTGTTGAACACTGTAAAAAAAGAAATATCCAGGCTTTAACTGTATTTGCCTTTTCCAGTGAGAACTGGAATCGTCCACAGTTCGAAGTTGAATTGCTCATGAAATTGCTGGTAGACACCATTCATGAACAATTACCCCGCATGGAAAAATTCAATATTGCCTTACGTTTTATCGGTGATCGCAGCCGTTTGTCCCCAGAATTACAGGGGCTTATGTTGCATGCCGAAGAAAGGACTGCTAATTTCAATAGTATGACACTCACTATTGCAATCAGTTATGGTGGTATGTGGGATATGGCACAAGCTGCACAGCGAATTGCCAGCGATGTTTTAACAAATAAATTAGATCTTGATGCAATTAATACTGATGTATTTGGTCAATATGTCAGCCTTGGTGATTTACCTGCAGTTGATCTGCTGATTCGTACGGGTGGGGACTTCCGTCTGTCGAATTTCCTGTTGTGGCAGGCAGCCTATGCAGAGCTGTATTTCACTGAGACGCTATGGCCAGAATTTACCGTTGAAGAACTTGATGATGCACTTGCCGTATTTGGCGGGCGTGAACGTCGTTTTGGTAAAACATCAGAACAGATTCATCAGGAAAAACTTGAGAATTAATACATGTTTGAGCGGATTATAACCGCATTGGTGTTGGTAGCAGTTGTACTGAGCTGTATGTTTGCTACTGAATCACATTATCCAATGTTTGTATTGATGGTTCTTGCTGCTGGGGTGGCCGGTTATGAGTGGTTCAAACTCATGCCGCGAAAATTTAAATATGTCATCAAACCTGTTGCTTGGGGATATGGAGTGCTCACTGCAGCACTTTCAGCTTTGGCATTGTATTTTGCCGAAGTTGCCTTATTGTTATGGGTGGCTTCTATAATTACCTGGTTGCTCAGCATTTACTGGGTTAAAACCTATCCTGAATATGATGGCTGGTACAACGCCAGCCTGCACGGAATCGGCGTAGTTCTGATCTCTGCTGCGGTTACTGCAATTTTCTCTGTCTGGCAAAGTTCACCGTGGTGGCTGATGTACCTGTTTTTACTGGTATGGGGCGCAGATAGTGGTGCATATTTTGTGGGTCGTAAATTTGGCAAGAAAAAGCTGGCGCCGAATGTTAGTCCTAATAAATCCGTAGAAGGGCTGTATGGCGGTATCGTTACTTCAATGCTGATCGTGACGGCAGTTGCCTTGCTTTATCTGGATATGACCTGGCCAGAACTGATTTTATTTCTGATTCTATCTGTCGTTACAGTATTTAGTTCGGTACTGGGTGACCTGTTTGAATCCATGATCAAACGTCGTGCCGGTATTAAGGATTCAGGTCGAATTTTGCCAGGACATGGCGGAGTACTGGATCGTATTGATTCTTTGCTTGCTGCAGCTCCAATCTTTGCAGCAGGTATGGCTGTTTTAAAACTTATTGGTGTAGATTTATAAATGTCACAAGCAGTTTGTATACTGGGTGCTACAGGTTCCATTGGTC
This sequence comes from Acinetobacter sp. L-24, assembly GCF_056857555.1. The sequence continues at coordinate 151,921 of NZ_JBSXNI010000042.1, forward strand.
AAAGTACTTTAAAAATCTTGCAGCGACATCCTGAAGCATACTCGGTTTTTGCTGTGACCGCGCAAAGTCGTATCGAGGAGCTGGTTGAAATTTGCCGGCAATACTGTCCTAAAGTGGTGGTGGTGCCGGCTGAAAAAGTAGATGAACTTTCAAAACTACTTCAGCAACACCATTTATCTGATATTGAAATTCTGCAAGATGAAGCCGGTTTAATCGCTGTGGCTGAACACGCGGATGTTGATATCGTTATGGCGGCAATTGTCGGTGCTGCAGGCTTGTTGCCGACATTGGCTGCAGTGAAAGCGGGTAAACGCGTACTGCTGGCCAATAAAGAAGCCTTGGTGATGTCAGGTGACATCATGATGCAGGCAGCGCGCGATCATGGTGCCTTATTGCTTCCCGTTGACTCCGAACATAACGCGATTTTCCAATGTCTGCCACCGCATTATTTTGAGGCAGAGCGTCATGGCAAGCCCAAACTGGGTGTATCCCAGATTCTGCTGACCGCGTCGGGTGGGCCGTTTCTGAACCACAGCATACAGCAACTTGAAGAGGTCACACCTGCCCAAGCTTGCAAGCATCCTAACTGGTCCATGGGTCAAAAAATTTCAGTCGATTCTGCTACCTTGATGAATAAAGGTTTAGAATTGATCGAAGCCTGCCATTTTTTTGCAGTTCAAGAACAATTTGTTACAGTTGTTGTGCATCCACAGAGTATTATTCACTCCATGGTTCAATACGTTGATGGTTCGACTTTGGCACAAATGGGTAATCCAGATATGGGCACGCCTATTGCACATGCTTTGGCATGGCCTGAGCGTATTAGTACGCATGTGGCGCCACTGGATCTGTTTATGCATTCACAACTTAATTTTCAAGAACCGGATATGCTCCGTTTCCCTGCATTAAAACTGGCCCGTCAGGCCATGCAGAGTGGCGGAATTGCACCTACGATTTTAAATGCGGCCAATGAAATTGCAGTTGCTGCATTTTTAAATCAACAGATCAGATTTACCCAAATTCCTCAGGTAGTTGAGCATGTCCTAAATCAGATGGACAATCAACCTGCACATGATCTGGAGGCTATCTTGCAAGCAGATCAAATGGCACGAGGTTTATCACAGCAATACGTTGTGAGTAAAGGAAGTTAAGATATGAATGCCTTGTTTATGATTGCCGCAGCAATTCTCTTACTCGGTCCCTTAATTGCGATTCACGAGTTCGGTCACTATATTGTGGCGCGTAAACTGGGCGTTAAAGTATTGGTCTATTCCATTGGATTTGGGCCAACATTATTAAAATGGACCTCGAAAAAATCCGGAATTCAGTATCAATTGTCTGCCTTGCCTTTGGGTGGCTACGTCAAGATGCTGGATGAACGCGAAGGTAATGTCTCTGAAGAGGACTTACCCAAAGCCTTCAATCGTCAGCATCCGTGGAAACGAATCGCCATCGTGGCAGCGGGACCATTAATCAACCTGATTTTTGCAGTTCTTCTATTCTGGGTGTTATTTTTACCGGCACAAGAACAGCTCAATACCCGTGTAGGCAAAATTTTACCAAATACGCCTGCTGCAACCGTACAAATGCAGCCGGGCGACAAAATTGTAGCTGTGGATGGTACTCAGGTGGAAACCTGGGAAAAACTCAGTTATGTCTTGGTGGATCGTGTTGGTGAAACTGGTGTGGTTTCTATTCAGGCAGATCGCGCTGGTGAAAACAAATTGTTCCAGTTGCCGATTCAAAACTATTTAAAAGATCAAAGTCAATCGCCACTAGAAAGCCTGGGTTTCTTGCCTTATCGGCCAGAAATTCCGGCAGTGATCAGCAAACTGAGTGAAGATGGTGCAGCCATCCGTCAAGGTTTGAAAGAAGGCGACAAGATTCTGGCCATTGACGGCGTTCAGATGAAAGACTGGTTTGATGTGGTGCAGGTGGTACAGGCATCTCCAGAAAAATTACTCAAAATGGATGTACTACGCGAAAATCAGGTGGTTCAGCTGGAAGTCATGCCACAAGGTAAACGTGACAATATGGGCAATGTGACTGGTATGCTGGGCGTACAAAGCGATCCGGGTAAACTGAACATTCCTGCAGAATATAAACAGACCATTCATTACTCGCCAGGCGAAGCACTGGTAATGGCATTTGATAAAACAGCACATTTATCTTCGATGATTCTGAACTCGATTGTCAAAATGGTACGTGGTCTGATTGGCCTGGATAATTTATCAGGTCCAATTACTATTGCCAAAGTGGCAGGACAAAGCGCAGAAATGGGCTGGGAAACTTTTATTTCCTTTATGGCGCTAATGAGTGTAAGTTTAGGAATATTAAATCTACTGCCTATTCCAATGCTTGATGGCGGACATCTGGTTTACTATTTTGTTGAATTAATTCGTGGTAAACCTGTTTCCGAACAAATACAATTGGTTGGGTTAAAAATTGGTATGGTACTGCTCGGCAGTATGATGCTTCTGGCATTATTTAATGATTTTATGCGTTTATAACAACGTAAATGGAATAAATTAACAGCGGAAAAGACTGGCATGCAGCACACACATTTATTTATGCCTCTGGCACTCGTTAGTGCAATGGCAGTAGCACAACAAGTATATGCAGCAGATGAATTCATTGTACAAGATATAAAATTTGATGGATTAGTACGTTTAACTCCTGACAATGTGTATGGCCTAGTGCCAATTAACAGTGGTGATCGGGTCAATGATCCAATCATTGCCAATGCAATTCGTAGCATGTATGCATCAGGCCTGTTTGATGACATTAAAGCCGTTCAGCAGGGCAATACCTTGGTTTTCCAAGTGGTTGAACGCCCGGTCATTTCAAAAATCGAATTGAAAGGCAATAAGTTGATTCCTAAGGAAGCACTTGAGGAAGGCCTGAAAAAAATGGGTCTGGCTGAAGGTGAAGTTCTGAAAAAATCAGCGCTGCAAACTATTGAAACTGAACTTGAACAGCAATACATGCAGCAAGGTCGTTATGATGCCGATATTACGGTCACCACGACGCCTCGACCAAATAACCGTGTTGAATTGCTAATTGATTTTATTGAAGGTAAAGCGGCCAAAGTTTTTGATATCAATATTATCGGGAATACCGTATTTAAAGAATCTGATATCAAGCAGGCCTTTGCAGTAAAAGAAAGTGGCTGGAGTTCAGTCATTTCGCGTAATGACCGTTATGCACGTGAAAAGATGGCGGCAAGTCTTGAAGCTTTGCGTGCCATGTATCTGAATCGCGGTTACATCAACTTTAATATTACCAATTCCAGTCTGAACTTGAGTGAAGATAAAAAGAATGTCTTCATCGAAGTATCTGTGGATGAAGGTGAGCAATTTAAATTTGGTCAAACCAAATATTTAGGTGACGCGCTTTATAAGACTGAAGAATTACAGGCTTTACAAATTTTCAAAGAAGGCGAAATTTATTCGCAGGAAAAAGTCAACGCGGTTAAGCAGTTATTGCAGCGTAAGTATGGTAATGCAGGTTATTACTATGCAGAAGTCAATATTGTTCCTCAAATTAACAACGAAACCAAACTGGTTGATCTAAATTATTATATTAATCCGGGTCAGCAAGTCACGGTGCGACGTATTAATTTCACTGGTAATACGAAAACTGCAGATGAAGTATTACGTCGTGAAATGCGCCAAATGGAAGGTGCGCTTGCCAGTAATGAAAAAATTGACTTGTCTAAGGTCCGTCTGGAACGTACCGGGTTCTTTAAAACTGTCGATATCAAACCTGCACGTATTCCGGGTGCGCCAGATCAGGTGGACTTGAATGTTGCCGTTGAAGAGCAGCATTCAGGGACCAGTACTCTTGCAGTTGGTTTCTCGCAAAGCGGTGGTGTAACTTTCCAGGCAGGTTTAAGCCAGACTAACTTCCTGGGTACAGGTAATAGTGTTTCAATCGATTTGTCGCGTTCTGAAACGCAAGATTACTATAACTTGAGTGTGATGGACCCATACTTCACCATTGATGGTGTGCGTCGCGGCTATAACATGTACTACCGTAAAACCAAGCTGGATGATGACTATAACGTCAACAACTATGTAACGGACAGTTTTGGTGGTGGGATTAACTTTGGTTATCCAATTGACGAAAACCAAAGTGTTAGCCTAGGCCTGAATATTGATCAGACTGATGTAACCACTGGGCCTTATGTTTCTACTTATGTTGCGGATTATCTAGAACGCAATGGTGGTAAAGAGACACGAAGCGGTGAATATTGCCCGGCTCAAATTGAGACACTGACAGGTAATTGTGTTGATGAAAATGGTAATCCAGTTAATACAACCACCTATGGTCAAGAATTTAAAGGTGAGTTTTTTACCTATAACCTGAACTTAGGTTGGTCATATAATACTTTAAACCGCCCAATGTTCCCTACAAATGGTATGTCACATCGAATCAATGGTGAAATTGCATTGCCAGGCAGTGATGTCGAATATCAGAAAGTCACTTATGATGCTCAGGCATTCTTCCCATTAGGCAAGGATTTTGTTCTGCGCGGTTATGGTAAGTTGGGTTATGGTAATGACCTACCATTCTACAAGAATTTCTATGCCGGTGGTTTTGGCTCAGTTCGTGGTTATGAAAACAGTACATTGGGGCCTAAATATCCGGGTGTATATTTCTCTGATATTAGCCAAACTGATCCATCTCCTGAAGAGGTAGGTGGTAATGCACTAGTTCAATTCGGTACCGAACTAGTACTTCCGGTACCATTCAAAGGGGATTGGGCACGTCAGGTTCGTCCAGTCATCTTTGCTGAAGGTGCGCAAGTGTTTGATACCCAGTGTGATGTATCAAATGAAAATATTTTCGTTAATGGCACTTCGGTAAATGGAAAGCAGTACTGTAAAGATAACTTCGGTTTCGATGCAGATAATATGCGCTATAGCGTGGGTGCAGGTTTCACCTGGATCACCATGATTGGCCCATTGTCTCTCAGCTATGCTTATCCGTTGAATAAAAAAGACGGTGATGATACTAAAAACATCCAGTTCGAAATTGGACGTACTTTCTAAAATCGTTTTGACCTAGAAACTAAATTTTGCTCATAAAGCCTGCAGGTTTTGTGAGCAAATTTTTTTGAATGAGTAAGAATATGAAAAAAATGATTATGGCAATGAGCCTGGCTTTGGCAAGTGTTGCTCCTTTGACTCAAGCGGCTAGCATGGGGGTAATTGACTTGGAGCGTGTGGTTGAAGGTAGTACCTATCTAAAACAACAAAACACGATATTTCAGCAAAAAATTCAGCCACAAACCACTAAAATTGAACAACTCAGCAAAGAGCTGGAAGCTTTGCAGCAACGTGCTCAATCCAACACTAAGCTCAGTGAGACTGAAAAACAGAAAATGTCTGCGGAATATCAGGCTAAGTTGCAAGAATTGAATCAGTTACAACAGTCTGTACAGACTAATGTTCAAAGCTCGATTCAGCAGATCCGAATTGTATTTGATGCACGTGTGAAGCAAATTGCTGAACAATTGCGTAGAGAAAACAACCTGGATGTAGTTTTAAATAAAAATTCAGCACTTGCTTATGATGCTAAATATGATTTAACTGATAAAATGATTCAAAAGGTTAATGCAATTAAATAATCAATGAATCATCAAAAGCTTCAGTTAGCTGATCTCGCTCGCCTGGTTCAGGGCGAGTGCATAGGTCAGACAGATTTACGTTTGAGTGCTTTGGCCAGTCTTGAACAGGCAACCTCACAAGATCTTGCATTTGTGAATGCCGATAAATATGTAGAGCAGGCCAATCAAAGTCAGGCAGGTGCTTTAATTGTCACGGCTGAACTAAAACAACAGATAACTTCACATCAAAACTTTATTGTTGTGGCAAATCCCTATCTGGCTTTTGCGATTTTGACGCATGTCTTTGAGAGAAAACATCGCCAGCGCGGCATTGAAAGTACTGCTCAAATTCACCCGTCGGCAATGATCGCGGACGATGCTTATATTGGTCATTATGTGGTGATTGGTGAGCATTGTGTCGTGGGTGCGAATACGATTGTTCAGGCGCATGTGCAGATCGATGATGATGTCGAGATCGGTCAGGACTGTTTTATTGACTCACATGTGACCCTCACCGGCGCAGCAAAAATTGGTAATCGGGTGCGTATTCATGCTAATAGCGTGATTGGCAGCGAAGGGTTTGGTTTTGCACCTTATCAAGGTAAATGGCACCGTATTGCGCAATTAGGTTCTGTACGCATTGAGGATGATGTGCGTATTGGGTCAAATTGTAGCGTAGACTGTGGTGCACTGGATGATACGATTTTGCAACAGGGTGTTATTATTGATAATCTTGTGCAAATCGCGCATAACGTTAAAATTGGTGCACATACCGCGATTGCTGCAAAAACTGCCGTTGCAGGAAGTGTTTCAATTGGCAAAAACTGTATCATTGGTGGTGCCTCTGCGATTTCTGGACACTTGAATATTGCCGATAATGTGACGTTGACCGGAATGTCAATGGTGACAAATAATATTTCTGAAGCTGGAAAATATTCATCCGGGATTGGTCTGTTTGAAAACCAGAAATGGAAACGTACCGTGGTTCGCCTCAGACAATTAGCAGATGTGCCATTGACCCAGGTGATCAAACGACTAGATCATATGCAATCTCAGATTGAGTCCATTGAATCAACATTTAAGTTGCGTAAATAATTATGATGACAGAGTCGAATTTGCCTACATTCACGAAGCCTGAATTGCCAATGAATATTCAAAAGATTCGTGAATATTTGCCCCATCGCTATCCATTTTTATTGGTTGATCGCGTAGTCGAGATTACCGAGAATGGCATTGTTGGTTATAAAAACGTCTCAATTAATGAAGAGTTTTTACAAGGCCATTTTCCGAATTATCCAATTATGCCAGGTGTACTGATTGTTGAGGCACTGGCACAAATCTCTGGAATTCTGGGTTTTGTGATGAATAACGAAGTACCAAGTGAAGGTTCTTTGTTCCTGTTTGCCGGTGCGGAAAAAGTTAGATTTAAAAAACAGGTGGTTGCAGGTGACCAATTGGTTTTAAAATCTGAATTAGTGATGCAAAAGCGGGGCATTTACAAATATAATTGTATTGCCACTGTAGATGGCGTCGTCGCAACAACCGCGGAAATTATGGTTTCGCATCAAAAAGTCGAGCAGGCATGAGCAATAATCCCCTTATTCATCCAACTGCCATTATTGACCCATCAGCAGTCATTGCTGCTGATGTAGAAATTGGCCCATATTGTATTATCGGGCCAAATGTCACTATTGGTGCGGGTAGCAAACTTCATTCACACGTGGTGGTGGGTGGCTATACGCGTATAGGTGAATATAATGAAATTTTCCAGTTCGCCAGTGTAGGTGAGGTGTGTCAGGATCTTAAGTATGCCGGTGAAGAAACCTGGCTTGAGATTGGCGATCACAACAAGATTCGTGAGCATTGCAGTCTGCATCGTGGCACGGTTCAGGACCAGAGCCTGACCAAGATCGGTAGTCATAACCTGCTCATGGTGAATACGCATATTGCACATGACTGTATGGTCGGAGATTATAATATCTTTGCTAATAACGTCGGTGTGGCTGGACATGTCCATGTCGGGGACTACGTCGTCATTGGCGGAAACTCGGGCATTCATCAGTTCTGTAAGATTGATTCTTATAGCATGATTGGTGGGGCATCACTGATTCTGAAAGATGTACCGGCCTATGTAATGGTTTCAGGTAATCCTGCGCATGCATTTGCCATGAATATTGAAGGTATGCGTCGTAAAGGCTGGTCAAAGACAGTGATTAGCGGTTTACGTGATGCCTTTAAACTGATTTATAAATCAGGTTTAACAACTCAGGAAGCAATCGAGCAGATCCGTACAGGAATTTTGCCGGAAGTGGCTGAAGTACAGCGTCTCATTGATTCTCTTGAACAGTCGAAGCGCGGTATTGTGCGCTAAAAGTTTAAGATAATAAAAAAGACACCTTATTTAAGGTGTCTTTTTTATTTTGGGAACTTCTATTTTACTTAAGAAATTTAATTTCCTCAGCTTTCGGATAATTCTTCAATAGCTTTGTTTTGTATTGCGATGCAAGCGTAGTATTCTTTTCAACATCTTTGCTGATGTTATAAAGCTGATACAGGGCAGTGGAGGCTTTCGCAGAATTTGGGTAACGGTCAACGACAATCAGATAATTACGTTTCGCTTCAGTAAATTTTGGCGGGTCAATCGCCAGATTGAATTCCGCTAACCAGAAATAGGCATTGCTGATATAAGCGCTATTCGGATTGTTTTTAATAAAGTTTTGCATCGGTGCAATGGCTTTGGCTGCACCGCCATTTTTATAAGCATCTAAAGCCACGGTATAAGCTGCTTTTTCCAGCTCAGCAGGTTGCTGTCCGCTGCTTGCTGTATTAACCTTATTTTCGCTTAGGCTGGGTGCAGTATCCTGTGGGTTTTCCTCCGTTGGATTGTCCTCAGCAGGTTCAATTTTTTGTTGCAATAGTTCAAGGCGCTGATCAAGATCGGCATAACGATTGGTCAGTTCATTCTTGAGCCGTTCAATCTCATTTTCCTGTTCTTCCATTTTACCGCGCAAAATCCGCAGGTCATTTTCGAGTTGCTGGTTCTTTTGCATGATTTGCCAGCTGGTATTGGTTTGAACTGCTGGAGTTGCACCAGCCGCAATTGCTGCTGGGGTATTTACTGTGGTTTGATTCGTAGCTTGACTCAAGCCACGCGATTCAATCGGAATATTGGCAAATAGAGGCGTGGTAAAGAGTGCTGTCACTGCACACAATACGGTCTTTTTAAACATCATAAAATTTCCATAATTCTTTGTGAGATGCGGATCCGCTGCTCATCTTTTCAAAGTAGATCATTCATATACATTGCACACATTAAAAACGGCATTTTTAGAAAATGCAACAAGGTTTTACAAAGATCATGTGAATCTGAGTGTTGATGGATTGATTGTGAAGATCCCTTAAAAATCAGCAGAAATATCAATATTGTTTTTAAAATAATCAAACGGATAGCTTGAGGGATTATTTTGCGGAACAAGGCTTGCAACTTGATTAAAAATCTCTATACTCTGTTTTTGTAATGGTAGCCCTGCTGGTTACTTCGCAATTGTACTCTATGAACCCCGCCAGGACCGGAAGGTAGCAACGGTAATAGAACTATGATGTGCCGGAGCTTTGCTGGTAGGGTTGCCACCATATTCTTATTATAATAACAATGCGAATTCGCAGTTTTCTATTCTCAAATATCATTCCTTTTTCAATGTCATCAAACAGCACTATCTTATTATTTTAATGATTCAGATCATTATTATTTTATGTCGTGCTTTATTTTGCAGCTAATATTGGATAAATAACCAATATACTTATACGTGCATTAAGACTTTCAAAGAAGATAAGAATTAATCTTCTGCTTTACGGTTAATCGCCTTGATAATCGCATCCATTTCAAAACCACGATACATTAGAAAACGGATCTGTTTGGCTTTGAGCTTCAGGTCTTCACTGACCTCAGTCCCATATTTTTTGACTTTTAGTTCATAGGCTTGTTGAACCCAGTCGGTTTCTTTGAGTTCTTCTGAAATCAGAGCAATATCAATCTTTTTGCTCTTGAGTTTCATTTTAATTTGATTGGGGCCTTTGCCTTTACGCTTTTGACTCGACAACATGGTTTCCGCCACGCGCTGATCACTTTGATAGTTCTCACGAGACAGTTCTTCCACTAAGTTAATGACTTCATCACGATGTTCTGCATAGAGTGCTAATTTCTCTATCAGTTCGGCTTTGGAATATTCCTTGCGCGTCATTACCGCAAAGGCATAAGAACGTAAGCGTGAGCCTGTCAGTCCCGGTTTCTTCTCATCCTGAGTTGGGGTAGAGGAAAACAAACGTTCTTCAGGATCAAATTCAGGAGCGTCTTGGATCGCACTTTTTGCAGGTTGAGCTTGATCTTCAGTATCACCAAATTGCTGTTTTAAAGTTTCATAATCGAGCAGTTTGCTGAATTTCGCGTCTGACATGATTCTCTCGGATTTTAGATTCCCTATATAATAACAAAACGCCCCGGAGGGCGCTGTGTATTGACGTTTAAAGATGATGCATCTAATAAGATCATGCATCTAAAAAGTCAGGTTCTTCCTTGCTATCGTCTTCTTCAACAACCACTGCTTTAGTCAGAAGCTGGTCACGAATCAGTTTTTCAATCGTCTGAGCCATTTCTTTATGCTCTTCCAGATAACGGATGGTGTTGTTCTTACCCTGGCCAATTTTGTCGCCTTGATAAGAATACCACGCACCAGCTTTCTGCACGATTTCTTGCTGTACAGCAAGGTCGATCAATTCACCTAGATGGTTAACACCTTTGCCATAAAGAATCTGGAATAAAGCTTCTTTAAACGGAGGCGCCATTTTGTTTTTCACGACTTTGACTTTGGTTTCAGAACCAACAATCTCGTCACCTTCTTTCACTTGGCCAATACGACGGATGTCCAAGCGAACAGAGGCATAGAATTTCAGTGCATTACCACCGGTTGTGGTTTCCGGGCTACCAAACATGACGCCAATCTTCATACGAATCTGGTTAATGAAGATCACCATACAGTTTGAGCGTTTGGCATTACCGGTAATTTTACGCAGTGCCTGGCTCATCAAACGGGCTTGCAGACCCATATGCGAGTCACCCATTTCGCCTTCAATTTCGGCACGTGGTGTCAATGCAGCAACAGAATCGACAACGATCATGTCGATCGCGCCAGAACGTACCAGCATGTCTGCAATTTCAAGTGCCTGTTCACCGTGATCCGGTTGCGATACCAGCAGATTGTCGATATCTACGCCAAGTTTGCGCGCATATTGAGGATCAAGTGCGTGTTCCGCATCGATAAATGCACACGTACCGCCTGCTTTCTGACACTCTGCAATTGCTTGCAATGTCATTGTGGTTTTACCTGAAGATTCAGGACCATAGATCTCGACGATACGACCTTTAGGTAAACCACCAATACCGAGTGCGATATCCAGCGTTAAAGAACCTGTAGACACGGCTTCAACTGCCTGAACGGTATTGTCACCAAGACGCATAACTGTATTTTTACCAAACTGTTTTTCAATCTGGCTTAAGGCAGCGTTGAGCGCCTTGTTTTTATTCTCATCCATCTTACAACCTCAATACGATGTCACTAAGTTAGTACTCAAGTGGATGTCTTAAATTAGAGCTTTGTTCCACAGGTGTATAGTGACAGAATTTTCCCTAGTGTTCTATAAAAGTCAGCGCATGTACGACATATTCTGACGCTTAAATTTATTCGTCATTATAGGACCATGACTGATCGAAATTCTGACTATTTTCATTTTTAAATCTACTGATGTCACGACGATCTTTCTTGCTTGGACGATGGTCGGGACGAGCTAGATTATGCAACTTTCTTTGTGACGTAATCAATTCCCGGCGCGCAATACTGACTTCGGTTTCTTCATACAGTTTTTGTGCCACGGGTGCAGGTCCACGAACATCAGAAAGTTCCTTAACCAGCACGGTTTTTTTGTCGATGCCTTGTTGAATCGTCAGTTCCATACCAACACGGACTTCGCGCGATACCTTGACACGTTCACCATTGTGATGGACTTTGCCACCTTCAATCGCATGTTTGGCAATCGAGCGGGTTTTAAAAAACCGTGCTGCCCACAGCCATTTGTCTATACGCATGCCTACCGCATCTTCGGGTAAAGACGATTTACGCATATTTTTTTTCTACCTCAGCCTGATTTAAATGAGTGATTAAATCTGTTAATTGGTGCAGCATCGGGTAATTACAAGTCTGACGTGCTAGTTTGGCTGAAGAGGGCTGCTGGATGCTGAACAGGTTCTGAATGCCATAGGCTTGAGCCCCATTCAGGACTTTTTCAGTATCATCAATAAAATAAGCATGTGCAGGATCAAATGGATGCAGTTCATTCAGGCCTTGCCAGAACTCGATAAATTCTTTGGCATGTCCGATCGTTTCTGAGCTGACGATGACATCGAAATAATCTCTTAAATTCAAATGATCCAGTTTAAATGCTAGACCCGCACAGTCAGCATTGGTGGCCAGCCAGATTGGATAGCCATTATTTTTAAGATAATCGAGCAATTCGAGACAATGAGGGCGCAAGGCGACTTTATCTTTATGTTCAATTTGCATCGCCAGAACATCGACTTCGACTTTAGCCGTCCAGAAGCGTGAAGAGTACCAGTTTAAGGTATGATTATGTTCCTGATAGAATGCATAGAGTGTCGCCTGGCTGTGTTCCAGGCTACAGCCATGTGTGGCAGCATAACGCACAGGCAATAACTCGTTCCAGATGAAATCATCGTAGGCAAGATCAAGTAAAGTACCATCCATATCGAAAATTATGGTAGGTTTTTCAGAGCATTTTGACATATTTAGGTTTTCTATGTTTAAAGCAACAGCAGCACCACAAGATCCAATGATTTTGCAGTTTGTGCCCATTTTGACACAAGCCTGTGAAATTTTGCGAGAAGAATATCAGCGTTATTGTTCTGGTGCGGCTTTTGATGTCATCAAAAAAAATGATAATTCTCCGGTGACTCAGGCAGATTTTCGGGTCGATACTTATCTGACCCAAGCTTTGGCAGAGATTTCAAGTTTGCCTTTATTGTCTGAAGAAGGACAGGAACATGAACGCCGCTCATGGTCAGAATTCTGGTTACTGGATCCGCTAGATGGTACCAAGGAATTTCTGCACCAGCGCCCCGAATTTACCATTAATTTGAGTCTAGTCAGAGGCAGTTTGACCACTTTTGCCATATTGGCGGTTCCGGAGCAGCAACTGATTTATTTCTGTCCTGAGCAGGGCTTGCCTTATAAATATGATATCCAAAAGATGACATGGTTTGCTTATGAAATGCTTGAAACTACTAAAACGATTGCTGTGGGATTGAGCCAAAGTAGTCAGCAGAAACCAAAATATCTGGAGTATTTGCAAAGTTTGGCCAAGCTCACGGACTACACAGAGTTTAAAGCGGGCAGCGCTTATAAATTTTGCATGATGCTGGAAGATCAGGTCGATATCTATCCACGCTTTCATCCGACCTCGGAATGGGATACCAGCGCTGGTCAATGTATGCTCGAACGGATTGGTGGTGGCCTGGTCGATTTAGAAGGCCGTCCATTTATTTATAATCATCGGGATACCTTGCTGAATGGTGGATTCATTGCCTATAAAAATAATGATATGAAAATTATTGCATTGCAGGCGGTGTCTGACATGCAGGCCGAGCATTGAGCAAAATTCTGAGCGTGTTATAGTGGTACTTAACCTATTACCAATCCAGAGTTGGCTGTAACGTGTCCCTGAAACTGCTTCCACCGAGTATGTTGAGTGCAATTGATTTATTGCCCGATGTACAGACGCCTGTCACCTTATTTACACGGCATTCGATTCGTGAGGAGGTTCCGGGTCAAGGTTTGGCAGGCTATGATCTGCAACTGACCAGTCAGGGGCGGGATCTGGCGCAGGAATGGGGCGCTTATCTGGCTGATCAAACCGATCGCGTGATTCATCACTGTATTTCAAGTCCAATCCAGCGTTGTATTGATACCGCTGCATTGATGATTGAAGGGGCAGATGCGGTTACCCCTGAGCAGAATACCCATCGTATTGAAATTATTGAACAGGGGCTTCTGGTAGAGCCTGGCAGCTTTGTACTGGATATTCAAAAAGCCGGACCTTATTTTGCCAAGCAAGGTGCACTCGGTTTTATCAACAGTTTTGTCAATAATGCCTTGCCGGGGATGAAACAGCCGATTCATGGCGTGGTGGATGTGCTGGAACTGATTTATAACACCCATCCACAAAATAAATATGGATTGAGTCTGGCCGTCAGCCACGATACCATTTTGGCAGCGATGATTGCGGTGATGTCAGGGCGTCAGGATGTTAGTCGGGAAGACTGGCCAAAAATGATGGAAGGTCTGTTTGTCTGGTTTGAAGGTGATGTATTTTTAGAATCCAAGCTGAAATGGATCTGGCGCGGTCAGGTACATGAACTGGATATTGCTGATTTTAAACGTTCCCAACTTTCTTAAATGAAAATATTCTTTTAAAACTCAATTGTTCGCAGCAGTTGAGTTTTTTGTTGGGGAGTTAGGAATTATGAAGATGGTGTGGCCTTTCATATTGACCATTCAATAAAAGTCAGTCTAAAACGATAAAAATAAATTTTAAACTGCACCTTTTACATTTATAGGGTGAAAATTCAATAATGTAAGTATAAAAATTATCTATGCTTAATAAATATAGAAATATTCATCTTGAGGAAAATTATGAAAGTTATCACAATTTTTAGCCTGATCGCGATTTTGGGTTTAACCGCATGTCAAAAGCGGGACACTGACAATACGAAACAGGATAAAACCACTTCGCCATCCTCTATGGATAAAGATCAATAATCTAAAAGAGAGGGAGATTCAGGTTTTTATCTCACAGTATAGCATTGACTGGATGAGTGCTGTCTAAACAAATTATTTTTCTGAATGAGTCATTATATTTTTTAGTTTCTTCAAATTCCAGACACAAAAAAAGCCCTAAAAAGGGCTTTTTTCATTTGCGATTAGTAAGAAGCTAGTGCTTTAACTTGCGCGTTCAAGCGGCTCTTATGACGAGCTGCTTTGTTTTTATGGATGATGCCTTTGTCAGCCATACGGTCGATTACTGGAACAAGCGATTTGTACGCTTCAGTAGCAACTGCATAGTCATTAGTGCTGATAGCAGCTAATGTACGTTTAAGATAGGTACGAACCATAGAACGCAAGCTTGCGTTGTGTTTGCGTGCTTTAACGTTTTGACGAGCACGTTTTTTAGCTTGAGCAGAGTTTGCCACTCGTGCACTCCTTGAAATAGATTGGTCTGGGCGGGCTGAAACTCAACTGAAAACCAACATCAGAGGAATTATCACCAGCCCGTAAACAAGTGCCATATTTTGATTAAACTAAGCACCGAAGTCAAGTCTTGACATGCTTTGACAACATTTTAGATGCAGAAAAATTCTAAAGAAAACGTTAGATTAGTATTCCACCTAGGAGATCGTATAAAAAATGACTAAATCACTGACTCATCCCATCGTGATAGGTGCCACCGGCTTGGTGGGAAAACAACTGATAAAACGTTTGCAAGATGAGCCGACTTGCCAGCAGATTACTGCAGTGGTCAGAAAACATCAAAATGATCTGGATGCTTTGGATAAAGTTCAACAACTGGTACTGGAAGATTTCCTGATGTTGAATGATCAGGATGTTAGTAAGCATAGCCATGGTTTTAGCTGCCTGGGCAGCACCATGAAAAAAGCCGGATCCAAACAGGCATTTTATAGTATTGACTATACCATAAATGCTCACTTTGCAGAGCTATTACAGCAAACCTCAGCCCATTATCTTTTGCTAAGCGCAATGGGTGCCGATTCCCAATCGCATTTTTACTATAATCGGGTCAAAGGTGAGCTAGAAGAATATGTGCAAACATTGTCCTTGGACAGAATCAGCCTGATTCGACCTTCATTACTCATTGGTGAACGTCCAGAGCAGCGCTTTTTGGAAGATATCGCGCAGCAGGTTTATCACAAAGTATCGCGTTTTATTCCGGATAGTTTTGCGTATAAGCCAGTGACAGCCGATCAGGTGGCTCATACTATGGTCGAGGCCGCGCTAACTCAGACGGTAAAATTTGAAATTTATGATAATTTACGCATACAAAAAATGAAATGAGGAGAAAACACCGTGTCTACAGCAGCATTTGTTACCTGTGACTTGTTAGATGATCATCCAGAATTAGAGCTTCAGGTGGTGACACCTTGCCTGGACGGTAAATTTTTTAAGAGTTATGGGGCGCGCAAAACCTTTGGCGGTCAGATTGTGACAGTAAAATGTTTTGAAGATAACTCGCGGGTGAAAGAGTTGTTGGCCACAAATGGAACAGGCAAGGTCCTGGTCGTAGATGGCGGTGCATCCATGCGCTGTGCCTTGATGGGTGACCTGATTGCAGAATCAGCGGTAAAAAATCACTGGAATGGCGTGATTATTTACGGTTGCGTTCGTGATGTCGATGCGATTGCTGAACTTGATCTTGGTGTGCATGCATTGGCGGCTATTCCGCAAAAGAGCAACCGCAAGGGTGTGGGTGAAGTTGATATCTCTCTCTGCTTTTGTGGTGTCACGTTTAATGCTGGCGATTATGTCTATGCAGACAATAATGGTATTGTGGTGTCTAAAACAGCTTTAGTGGCTTAATCGGCTGAAATCTGCATTTCTGCATGCAAGAATAACAACAAAACTCATCTGTACCCTGAAAGACAGGATGCCTAGATTCTGTCTTTCATTAATATAAAACAAAAATAGGAAAATACTATGTTGAGTCATCAAATTAAAGTCGCACAAGCCTTAGCCTCTTCAGTCGCCCAAGGGGGACGTGGCATGGTCGGAACGCCGTTTCCGAATCAGCCTGAAAAATCAATTAAGCTCTATGAATTTGAAGGTTCACCTTTTTGTCGTCGGGTGCGTGAAGTGCTGACCTTACTCAATCTGGATTATGAAGTTTATCCGTGCCCTAAGGGCGGTACAAAATATCGTCCGGTCGTAAAACAGTTGGGTGGCAAGAGCCGCTTTCCATTTTTGGTGGATGAAAATACAGGCGATCAGATGTATGAGTCGCAGGATATTATTCACCATCTATTCAAGCATTATGGCAAAAGTGGCAAAACGCCAAAGAAATATGCAACTTATCCGAAAATTCCAGTCGCCGCTTTTGCTGGAACGATTATCAATGGTGCGCGCGGAGTCTGGATTAATAAACAGGTGCTAAATCGTCCGGCACCGGAACAGCTATTGGAATTATGGGGTTTTGAAGCCAGTCCTTTTGTCCGGGTAGTACGTGGTGTTCTCTCAGAGCTAGAAGTGCCGTTTGTTTTTCATAATGTGGCCAAAGAACGTTGGCAAGATTATGGACCAGCCAAGTTACGTTTAAAGCCGGGGAAATATGAACCGCTTGCGGGTGGCAAGCGTGAACAGTTGTTTGAAATGATGGGAAATACGATTCAGCTGCCTTATCTGGTCGATCCAAATACAGGGGTGAGCATGTTTGAATCGGCTGAGATTGTGAAATATTTAAAACAGCAATACGGTACTGCTTAAAGTAGGAAGCTTGTGTAACTTCAAAGATTTTCTATCTAGAACTGCCATCTTATCAACAGATGGCATTTTTTTATCTGTGTTTAGTGTGAGAGAGATTATGTGTCTCTATGCGCATAAAACCAAAACTTATAAATAAATGAAAAAAATCATGATTTTTAGAGCTTTTTTGTTTATATTTTAATCTTTAATGGGACATAACAATAAATATAAGGGGCGTGCTTATGACAGCACCAGAGGCAGTCTTGCCAGTACCTGTATTAATCGTTGAAGATGAATATGTTATTCAGCGCCGTTTAAAAATTATATTAACCAATCTGGGGTATAACGAAGACGTTCTGCTATTTGCCAATACGGTTAAAGAAGCATATTCCATAATTCAACAACAGCCGATTGCACTGGCCTTGGTGGATTTAGGGTTACCGGATGGAAGTGGGATTTCAATTATTGAAAAAATCCGCGAACAGGACGCACAAGCGTTGATTCTGGTGGTGTCTGCCTGGAGTACCCAAGATAGCCTGTTTAGCGCAATTCAGGCCGGTGCAACCGGTTATGTGCTGAAAGAACGGGATGATGTTGAAGTCGCCTTGGCTATTCGCAGTATTTTGCGTGGCGGTGCACCGATTGATCCCTTTGTTGCCCGTGAAATTTTAAAACAGATTTCTATTCCTGCCATTTCATTAACAGTAGAGCAGAACAGGCCAGCTGCGGATCAGGAAACGCTCACACAGCGGGAGCAGGAAATCCTGTCCTTGGTTGCGCAAGGTCTGAGTAATCGTGAAATTGCCGAGCAGCTCTGTGTATCACGCTATACCGTCGAAAGTCATATCAAGCATATTTACCGCAAACTCTCGGTCAGTAAACGTACCAAGGCGGTCAGTACCGCACGGCATCTGGGAATTCTGTAATGTCATCTGCCTGTTCCAGAAGCAGCAAACGGCAGCGACTGAAATGGATCGGTGTTTTTGTCCTGTGCAGCTGGCTTTGCTTGTTCTGTAGTATCAGTCAGGCACAAAACCATTTTCAGATTAATGATCTTTGTCAGGTGAAGATCGAATATATTCAGAAGGTTCAGGCTCAGGGTCCTACCGAGATGCCGACATCAGGCTGGCAAAGCGTACGTTTGCCGGATAACTGGCAGAATAACTGGAAGAATTATCATGGGGGTGCCTGGTACAAGATTGTCTGGCGTTGGTCATGTCAGGACAACATCCGCCTTGCAGAACCGGTTGCCTTTTCTATTGATTATATTAATTCGGCAGGTGCCGTGTTCCTGAATGGTGACTTGCTTTGGTCTGACCGGAACTTGCAAGAGCCCTTGTCGAAAAGCTGGAATATGCCGCGTTACTGGGTTTTCCCGATTAGCGGTTTGCGTAAAGACAGTAATGAAATCCTGATTTATGTAAATGGCTACAGTTTCCAAAGCGCGGGCCTGGGCAATATTCAGTTTAATAATGTGTTGGTGAATAGCCAGCAGTATTTGGAAAAAATCTGGGATCGCCGTACCGTATTCCAGATCAATATGATTTTCTCTGCCACGATTGGGCTGATCTGTTTCATTATCTGGTTATTCCGGCGTTCAGAAACCACTTTTGGCTGGCTGGCACTCAGTTCACTGTTGTGGATTCTGTTTATTTCCAATGTCTTGACTACAGAAAATTTTCCATTTCACTCCACGATTTCGGCAGCTAAAGCCAATATGCTTTTTTTCATTGCCTATATCCATTGTTTTTGTCTGTATCTGATCCGCTTTGTAAAACAGAAATTTAAGCAGTTGGAGCGAGGATTTATTCTGGTCAGCGTTCTGTCCAGCCTACTGGTGATGATCAGTCCCTTGAATTATCTGGAGCAGGTGCTAGGTGGAGTGTTTATCTTCTATGTATTGCTCTTTGTTAGTTGTACTGTGTATATCAGCTATCAGGCCATCAAAACCCGAAATGGAGAATATCTCTTCCTGACGTTGTGTCTTTGGGGGATTCTGCTGTGTGTAGTCATTGACCTGATCATGTTGAACCAAACCACGGTCAATGAGTTTTCACCTTTATCTCCCTATACCTCACCAATTATTACCTTGTTTGTCGTGCTGATTATGGGCACACGCCTGAATCGTAATGTCAGGAAAATCGAAAAATTTAATACCCAGTTAGAACGTAAAGTCCAGCAGGTCAGTGCTGACCTGAATAAAAGCCTGAGCGATAAACATCAATTGGAGCTGACCAATGTTCGTCTGCAAGAGCGGATTAATCTGTCACATGAACTGCATGACGGGTTGGGAGGGTCTATTGTCCGTTCCATGATTCTGGTGGATCAAAGTAGCGAAACAGTTTCTAAACAGCAGTTTCTTTCCATGCTGAAACTGCTCAGAGATGATCTCAGACAAATCATTGACAGTGGTTCATCTATTGAAAATAAAGTCCCACAAACGCCGGTACTCTGGATCGCACCGGTACGTTATCGTTTTACCCAGCTGATGGAAGAAATGGGGATTGTAGTTGAATGGTCATTTCCAAAAGTCTGGCAGCGTGAACCGACGGCATTACAGTGTTTAACCTTGATCCGAGTAGTCGAAGAAAGTCTGACCAATATCATTAAGCATAGTCAGGCCAGTCAGGTAAAAGTCAGTCTGGAATATTCCCAGCCACATCAGCTTACTTTAAGCATTCAGGATAATGGCATCGGTTTCGATGCTGACATGGTGCAAAAAAATGGTCTGAGTATTGGAATGCGCAGCATGAAAATGCGGGTTGAGCGCATGGGAGGATTGTTCCAGATTGAATCTGAACAAGGAGATACGCTGATTCGTGTTGTATTAGAGCTGTATCAGCCTTAATTAGTTAGAATTCTAGACTCTAAAAATAAAAAAGAGGATCATGTGATCCTCTTAAAATTATTGCCTAAATAGAACCGTGGAAAGATTACTCGTCTTCTGGCGGTGGAACCAGCATCAACACGGCTTCATTTAATAATGCAGCAACATCTTCCAGAATTTCTTCATCAGCGAAGTCTTCACCGAATAACAGCGCTTCACCATCTGCAAGCTGTTTGAGTTTTGCGGTAAATGTCTCAGAGATGCACACACCCTCACCATTTGCCCAGAACAGAACGTCGCCGTCCGTTTCAGTATAAAGCAGGCGTGACGCAGGTTCGAGCATCAGGCTATAGCCCTGATCGAGTGCTTCTTCCAGATCACCTGTACCGATTTCTTCTGCTTCAGGCAGGTTTTCAGGATATTTAGGTTCGGACATCAAGCTCATGATGGCATCTTCGAGAACATTGGAATTATGCAGTTGCTGCATGATGTGTTCTTTCAGATATTCCAGCTCATTGCTGCTCACTTCACCGATAGCACCGACTTGATCACGGTTGATATCCAGCAATGGGTTACGCAGCGTTTCATTTTCAGAGAATTTATCCCCGACACGATCCATCATGTCACTGATATTTGGCATGCGGAAACCGAATGAATAAGTCAGGCAGTCATCTTCAGCCACGCCGTAATGAGCCAGACCAGGCGGCACATAGAGCAAGTCGCCAGGTGCCAGCACTTCATCAAAGTTCACTTCTATTTCAGGCAATAATTTAAGCGGTTGACCCGGAACAAATGGAGTTTCGGTATCACACATTTGCCCAAGCTGCCAGCGACGATGGCCATAGCCTTGTACCAGAAACACATCATAGAAATCGAAATGCTTGCCGACTGAACCGCCTTGCGGTGCATAAGACACCATGATGTCATCGCGACGCCATTGTGGAATAAATGGGAATTTTTTCCAAAGTGCCGACAGGTCAAATGAATAGTGATCTACAGCCTGAACCAAAAGCGTCCAGAGCTTGGGCATTTTCTGGAAATCTGCTTTGAGCAAAGGTGAAGATTTCACGCTCCATTGATTCGGATCACGATCTTTCTGCTTGATGAGACGGGCAGTGACATGTTCTTCAAGCGCAAGTTCCATCACATCATTGGGTTCAAGCAAACTGGCGATTTCAGGCATTGCATTACGCACCAGTAAAGGTTTCTTTTGCCAGTATTCGCTAAGGAATTGTTCAGCGGTAATACCGCCTAATACGTCTAAAGGTTGAGACATAGATTACAGCCTGAATTTAAATGGGAGATTAAGGAACCAAAATTTTTAATTCACGAAGAATATGACAGAGCTTGATCATTGGCATGCCCATCAGCGTGGTCTGATCTTGTCCGATCATTTCTTCAAACAAGCTGATACCGAGGCTTTCACATTTGAAACTGCCTGCACAATGCAAAGGTTGTTCAATTTCGACATAACGCTCGATTTCGACCTGAGACAGTTTGCGGAACTTGACTTTATAGTGTTCAACCAGACTTTGTTCAAAACCGGTCGATAGCTGCTGCACACTGAGCGCAGTACTAAAATAGACAATCTTGTCCGAGTTGGCTTGTAGCTGGCGAATGGCCTTTTCAGTCGTTAACGGTTTACCAATAAAAATATCCGGCGCACCTTCACGCCATGCCACCTGATCTGAGCCGATCACAATCGCTTCTGGATTTTGTTCAGCAATATATCTGGCTTTCTCAAAAGCCAGTCGTTGTGCCAGATCATCTGCGTGATTTTCCCCGCGAGGAGATTCATCAATATCCGGTACCATGGAAATATAATTAATATGCAGACGATCCATCAGCGCTTTGCGGGTTTGACTGGACGATGCCAAGATAATCTGTGCAGAATTCATTAGACAGCATATTCCTCAAGAATATTTAACGGTACATACGCCAGAACAGCTTTGTGACAGGCTTGTAGCTTGATCGGTGGAGCTTGACCCGCTTCATAGGCTTCGACCCAGCGCGTTACGCAGATACACCAGAAATCGCCAGGTTGCAGGCCCGGGAAATCCAGTTCGGGCAAAGGCGTAATCAGGTCATTACCGACTTTTTGAGAAAAATTCAGAAATTCTGAGGTCATTTGCGCGCAAACCGTATGCTGGCCCAGATCGGTGGTCGCAGTATGGCAAAAGCCATTGCGGAAATATCCGGTAATCGGATCGAAGCAACAGCTGGACAAAGGCTCACCTAACACGTTCAAACGGTTAAGATTTGGATCAGGATGTATCGACATAGGGACTGAATCTAAAAGAGGCTTTTTTCTATCATAACAAAACTTTGGCATTCATAATGTTTTCTGCAAAAGATGCTAACCTTTTTCTGCATAATCATTTAAAATCGCCTGGTTTTAATATCTATAAAGTGAGCTCTACATGAACTTTCAGCGTATGACTGACCTCGATTTAGCAGGTAAACGTGTTCTGATCCGTGAAGATTTAAACGTTCCTGTTAAAAATGGTGTGATCACCAGCGATGCGCGTCTTCGTGCAGCATTGCCAACGATTAAAGCAGCACTAGAAAAAGGCGCTGCAGTCATGGTGTATTCTCATCTGGGTCGTCCGGTTGAAGGTGAGCCTAAAGCTGAACAGTCACTTGCTCCTGTAGCGGCTTACTTGACTGAAGCTTTGGGCCAAGAAGTGAAACTGTTTACTGACTATTTAGATGGCGTTGATGTTCAGCCAGGTCAGGTAGTTCTACTGGAAAATTGCCGTTTTAACGTCGGCGAGAAGAAAAACAATCCTGAACTTGCAGCAAAATATGCAGCATTGTGTGATGTATTCGTGATGGATGCCTTTGGTACAGCACACCGTGCAGAAGCATCTACTGAAGGCGTAGCGCGTCTGGCTAAAGTTGCAGCTGCAGGTCCTTTACTGGCAGCTGAACTTGATGCGCTTGGTCGTGCACTGCAAACCCCTGAAAAGCCAATGGTGGCGATTGTTGCAGGTTCTAAAGTCTCTACCAAGCTGGACGTTTTAACCTCACTTTCTGACATTTGTGATCAATTGATCGTCGGTGGTGGTATTGCCAACACGTTCCTTGCTGCGGCCGGTTATAACGTGGGCAAATCATTGTGTGAAAAGGATCTGATCGATACGGCAAAAGCCATTGCTGCAAAAGTAGCAGTTCCACTTCCTACTGACGTTGTGGTTGCAGATGCCTCTGAAATTAACTTTGAAGACTTCCTGGGTTCATTGGCTGCTGCAAAAGCAACGGTGAAAAACGTTGCAGATGTTGCTGATAACGACATGATTCTAGATGTTGGTCCGGAAACTGCGAAAGCATTTGCAGAAATCCTGAAAACCTCTAAAACCATTCTTTGGAATGGCCCGGTAGGCGTATTTGAAGTAGATCAATTCGGTGAAGGGACTAAAACTTTATCTTTAGCGATTGCTGAATCGGAAGGTTTCTCGATCGCGGGTGGTGGTGACACGCTTGCTGCGATCGACAAGTACGAAGTGGCTGACAAGATTGGCTATATCTCGACGGGTGGTGGTGCATTCCTTGAATTCGTTGAAGGTAAAACCCTTCCTGCTGTTGCAGTGCTATTAGAACGTGCTTAATTGCATGTCCTAAGCTAAAAAGCTGGCAAAGTGCCAGCTTTTTTTATGTCATTTTTTTGACAGTGCAAACTTACCCTTCATGGCTTGGTCATTAAAATGCAATAAATCTGTCATAAGATGCAGTCATTAAATCACCAAATGATGAGAATACGTGATGAAAAAACAGTTAACTATTGCAGTATTATTAGCAGCATCTCTGGCATTAACTGCGTGTGCAAAACAGGAAAGTGCACCAGAAGCTGAAGCAGAAAGCTCGGCAGCAGTGGCAGATCAGACGGTGACTCCAGAACAGCAAGCTGCCATTGATGCCATTGACCAGCCAATTTTAGATGAAAAAAATACCGATATTCCAGCTGAAGTTGCCAATGCACCAGCAGATGAAGCGACTGCAGACGAGTCGGTTGCTGCGACTTCAGAGCCTGTAGCACCTTAATCTGACTGATGTGACACAAAATCCCTGCAAATGCAGGGATTTTTTTTAAATAGTGTTATTTGTTGCTGAATTGAAACCTTTGAACATGTAGAATATGTGGCATTCACTGGGAGGATATTATGGCTCTTATTTCATTGCGCCAGCTCTTGGATCACGCCGGCGAACATGCTTACGGCGTACCAGCATTTAACGTAAACAACTTAGAACAAATGCGTGCAATTATGCTTGCAGCAGATGCAACCAATTCACCTGTTATCGTACAAGCATCTGCGGGTGCGCGTAAATATGCAGGCGCTCCGTTCTTGCGTCACCTAATTTTGGCTGCAATTGAAGAATGGCCACATATTCCAGTGGTAATGCATCAAGACCACGGTACCAGCCCTGATATTTGCCAACGTTCAATCCAGTTAGGCTTTTCATCAGTAATGATGGACGGTTCACTCGGTGAAGACGGTAAAACACCAACTTCATATGAATATAACGTTGATGTGACTCGCCGTACAGTTCAAATGGCACATGCGTGTGGCGTATCTGTTGAAGGTGAAATCGGTTGTTTGGGTAGCCTTGAAACAGGTATGGCGGGTGAAGAAGATGGCGTAGGCGCAGAAGGCGTACTGGATCATTCTCAACTCCTGACTTCAGTTGAAGAAGCGCGTAGCTTCGTTGCTGATACCAATGTTGATGCGCTTGCAATTGCAGTAGGTACTTCACACGGTGCGTACAAGTTCACGCGTCCACCTACAGGTGATATTCTTGCGATTGACCGCATTAAAGAAATTCACGCAGCACTTCCAAACACACATCTTGTCATGCACGGTTCAAGCTCTGTGCCACAAGAATGGTTGGCAGTGATTAACCAGTATGGCGGCGACATCAAGGAAACTTACGGTGTTCCGGTTGAACAGCTGGTTGAAGCGATCAAACACGGCGTGCGCAAGATTAACATCGATACTGACTTGCGTTTGGCATCTACCGGTGCAATGCGTCGTATGATGGCAGAAAAACCAAGCGAATTCGATCCTCGTAAATTCTTCAGCGCAACTGTAGACGCAATGAAGCAAATTTGTATCGATCGTTACGAAGCTTTTGGTACTGCAGGTAATGCAGACAAGATTCGCCCAATTTCTTTAGAGAAAATGGTGTCACACTATAAATAATTCCCAGTGAATCATTTATAAAAAAAGCCCACTGCAAATGTGGGCTTTTTTGTAGACTCATAAATATCAAGAATAAGAGCAGCATATGGAACTGATTTTCGCAGCAGCGCTATGCAGCGTTGCGGTCTCAATATTATTAAAAGTCGCCAAAAATAAGGGCTTGAGTCCGATACACATGATTAGCTGGAACTATATGACAGCCAGCCTCTTGTGTTTTTTCTGGTTCAAGCCTGATATTCAACATATTTCAATGTCTCAGACGCCTTGGTTGCTTATTCTGGCTCTGGGTATTTTGCTTCCGAGCGTATTCTTGTTTCTGGCCAAGGCTTTGCAAACGGCTGGGATTTTAAAAACCGAAATTGCCCAGCGACTCTCGGTAGTTTTGTCACTGGCTGCAGCCTATTTCATTTTTCAGGAACAGTTTAATCAGCTGAAAATACTCGGGATCGCTTTAGGTATTGGCGCAGTGCTGTGCATCCTGTTTTCACATCGACAAAGTACAGGACAGGGCAGTCAGGGAATGTTATATCTGGGCTTGGTCTGGGTCGGTTATGCACTGATAGATGTATTGTTGAAATATACAACCAGTCTTGGCCTGCAATTCGCGGTGGCGCTGAATCTGATGTTTGTTTGCGCTCTGATCATTTCGATGGGCTATCTGTTACTCAAATATAAAAGCTTGGGCTCGATGCAGAATATCGGCGCTGGTCTGTTATTGGGTATCCTGAATTTTGCCAATATTGCGTTCTATGTCAAAGCCCATATGCTGCTCAAGGATTCACCGGCGATCGTCTTTGCCGGCATGAATATTCTGGTGGTGGTATTTGGTGTGATAGCAGGTCTGGTATTCTTTAAAGAGCGGCTCAAACCTGCAAGTACTCTAGGATTGCTGCTAGGCTTGACTAGTGTGATTTGCCTAGCTTATGCAATGTCTGTTTGACATAAGAAGATGCAAATTCAATCGGATGTCGGAGCAGGTCGCCTGCTTCGGCCAGTCCAAGCAATAAACCGGTCTGTTGGCAGTCTGGACAATGCGGATAACGATGCTGCTGATCTTTATAGTGCTGGAGATAAATTTTATCGCAATGATGGCATTCAAATTTCAGGGATTTGGATGTAAGGAGCGACATAGATGACCTCTATTGTTATTCTATTAGATGGTAAATTAAATAAAGCAAAAAATAGGCCCGAATTGATATGGAAAGGGGCGCTTGACCCCTTTTATAGCACAAATTCCTTACAGTTTGGTGAAAATATCTTCAGCGGCAAGACGTGATTTAGGCAGTTTGGCATTGAAGTCGTTTTCACTGCGATAGCCTAAAGTCAGCAATACAGAGGGGATCAAGCCCTGTTCTGCGAGTTGTAATTCTTCACTAATCATCTCTTCGTCAAATCCGCCAATCGGGGTGGCATCAACCCCTTCAATTCCGGCAGCCAAGAGCATTTGACCGAGTGCAATAAAGGTCTGGTTTTCAGCCCAACGCTGAATATCACCTTTTTCATTACGATAATAATGAATATAACCTGCACGGGTGTTTTTCTGACCTTCCTTGGCGGATTCATCTTTAAATCGGCCACTGAGATCATCGCGGTTCAATAAGTTTTCCAGATGCAACTCATTAATATCGGCTTTGGTGCAGAATAAAATGGTATGGGATGAATCCAGAACTTTGGGTGCATTGTAGGCATAAGTACCGACCAAGGCTTTGGCAATGCGCTGTTTGGCTGCCTCATGATCGGCAATAAAAAAATGCCAAGGCTGAATATTGATTGAAGAGGGTGCCAGACGCAAAATTTCTAATAAGCGTTCAAACTGTTCTGCCGGGATTTTCTTGCTAGGATCATAGGCTTTAGTGGTATAGCGGGTCTGTGTGATCTTGAGTAAATCCATCAATGGACTCCAATCTTTTTAAATAAACAGCGAGTAGAAGTTTTAAATATATACATTTTTCACATCCCCTGATTATTACAATAAAAAAGCATCAGGCAAAGCCTGTTTTGAGATGATCTTGAGCTGGATTCAAGCAAAACTTAGAGTTAAATCAGATTAAAATCCAGTTTTTGTCTATTGGCACTTTTAAGCGAGAAGCGTTTAATAAGAGGCATCGCCAGCAACATGCAAATAGGTTAGCGGATGCAAGTGACCAATTACTTTAAACACAAACTGAAAACCCAGCAGCAAATCGGCTTATGGATTGGATTGGCAGATGCCTATGGAACCGAGATTGCGGCAAATGCAGGTTATGACTGGCTGCTGATTGATGGTGAGCATGCACCCAGTGATTTGAGAACGACTTTGTCGCAACTGCAAAGTATTGCTGCTTATCCCTCGCAAGCAGTGGTACGACCACCCATTGGTAGCGTACAACTGATCAAGCAACTCCTTGATATCGGTGCACAAACGCTGTTGATTCCGATGGTAGAAACCGTGGAACAGGCCGAACTCATGGTCAGGGCAGTCCGTTATCCGCCTGAAGGAATTCGTGGCGTTGGTGCTGCACTGGCACGTGCCACCCGCTGGAACAGCATTCCAAATTATTATCAGACGGCACATGAAGAAATCTGTTTATTAATCCAGATTGAATCGGTCACAGGACTTGAAAATCTGGATGCTATTCTTCAGATCGACGGGATTGATGGCGTGTTTATTGGCGCCGTTGATCTATCTGCCACTATGGGTTATCAAGGTGATCCGAATCATCCTGAAGTACAAAAAGCTGTAATTGATGCAATCCAGCGGATTCGTTCTGCAGGCAAAGCTGCAGGAATTCTGTCAACCCAGCATGAAGTGACGCAAAAATATATCGAACTTGGCACTGAGTTTGTAGCAGTGGGCGTAGATACCAGTGTTTTGATGAATTCCTTGCGTGATCTATTGGGGAAATATAAAAAGGATATCAATGTGATTAATCCGACTAGCGGTTATTAATCAACAAGAGATTCTGAATGAATAGCTTGCTTAGATTTTTAGTTTATTTTTAACCGGAAATTCTTTAGATGAGCTATTCATTCAGCCATAAGAAAATCATAATGAACCTTCAAGATGCAGAACAATTTTTACAAGAACAGCAGAACATCTTAGAGAACCAACGTCAGCAAAAAACTAGACGAGTGCAACAAGCCTTTTTTATGATTCACGTACTGTTTGTAGCGTTAAATGCTATTCTCTTGATCCTAAATTATCAAAAGACGGGAGAGTGGAACTTGCTGTACCTCGGGCTGAGTTTCATGTCTCTAATATTGATTTTAAGGTATTTAAAGACAGGTTTTGTTTATCAACGGAAATGAAGTAACGTTAAAATGAATTTTAGATCATAAAAATCAAAAGCCTAATAATTAACAAAGCATGAAAAAAGTTCTTAAAAATCCCATTCTATTGTCATTACAATGTAATTTTGCTTTTGCTGGATAAATAGCTTACACTGGTTGCACTTCAAGCAAGTACTGTTCTTGCTTCTATTATTATTTTAAGCTGATTGTGATGTACTTTTTAGTTCAAGTATTTGAACTCAAATAAGATCTACTAACCATAGAACTATTATGTAAACTAGGTTGTTATTAATCTCTCTCCATATAGTCACAAAAAGCTCATATCGTGTGAGTAAATATTTTGATCAAAATCAATGAATGGCATATTGCCACTGCCGCTGATGGCAATGAAATTAACGTGAAACTGGTTCCATTAAAGCGCAAGCAAAATACAATGGACGGTTTTATCTGGGTTGAGGTCGGTAAAATGATTCAATTGCCAACGGGTGAGGAATTTCAGTTCAATCTCGATGGTAAAAGTTTCTATACTGGGGTAAACCAGCTTTATCGTCTGTGTTAAGCAGATCAATATCGTAAAAAGTGGCTGATTAATATCGCCACTTTTTTAGTTTCAGGGTATCAAAACTTTGATCTTCCTGAATTTCCAGAATCTCTGCACTGTCTTCTTTCCAGTCGCCTAGTACAATTCTTCTTTTCTGGGCTAACTGATGAATGGCTGCGCGATGCGTATGACCATGGATCAGTACATCTACATCCTGTAATGCCAGCTCAACTGCATGTGGGTTGACGTCCATCACTTCATAGCTTTTAAACTGTTGTGCCTGATGGCTTTGTTGACGAAAGCGGTTGGCTAGTCTGGTTCGAAATGAGAGAGGGGTTTTTCTTAAGAAGCCAAGTAGCCAGGGATGACGAATAATCTTTTTAAAACGCTGATAGGAGACGTCATCGGTACATAGGGCATCGCCATGTTCCAGGCGAAAATGTGTTCCGGCAATGATTAGCTGATCGATTTCGGGAAGAAGCTGCCCGCCAAATCGAGCTAAAAATTTACTTCCTAAGACAAAATCCCGGTTGCCGGCCTGAAAATAGACTTGATTCCCAGCCTGAGTAAACTGTTTTAATGCAGTGACAATCTCGTCCAGCCACGGAGACTTATAATCATCACCAATCCAGGCATTGAA